>NZ_JBQSVO010000012.1:0-46045 GCF_052376275.1 Pseudoalteromonas sp. AOP7-A1-14
ATAAAGTAAAAACACCAAGCCAAGACCCCGTACCGAACTCAGTAGTGAAACACAGCAGCTCTGGGCGAGCCTCATGGAATGTCCATTATTATTTGTTCACAAGCCTTGCAGACATTCTATCCGCGGCTAAAGAGTGCTCCTAAGCTGCATTATATATTTTTGTGGAGGTGCTTTAACACCGAATGTATATAAAGTAATTTAACCCTCTTGAAAATAACTATTTAATCCTTGATGCTAGAGCTACTTTCTATTTTATTAAGCTAGATTATGTCTGAAAAAGAAAAGCCTTTAAAAATTGAACAGTTACTTTTCACTGCTGATCAAGTACGTACTTATGAAGCCGATGCGGCAAAAGAAAATGGATGTGACTTATTTATCTTAATGGAGCGTGCGGGGCAATCGATTTACAGACACTGGCAAAATTTTGATGCAGAAAACACTTTAGTACTAGTAGGCAATGGTAATAATGCGGGGGATGGCTATATTACCGCAAGGTTGATCAAAGAGGCCGGTTTCAAAGTTAATGTTTGTGCCGTCGAACCTAGTAAAGAGCTCAAGGGTGACGCTGCAAAAGCGCAGAGATTGTGGATTGATGCAGGTGGTGAGGTTATAGAATTCAGCGAAGAATATATTATCCAAGCAGATGTCATTGTAGATGCTTTACTTGGAACTGGCTTAAATGGCTCTGTGCGCGATAATTATGGCGCTATTATTCATAAAGTGAATCACTGCACTAAACCTGTATTAAGTATTGATATACCTTCAGGTGTCGATGCGGATACTGGTGAACCTCTGGGTGACGCTATACAAGCTACAAAAACTATTACATTTGTTGGTATCAAACAAGGTTTAGTTACGGGTATTGGTAAGCACTATAGTGGACAATTGCTACTTGATGATCTCGGTATTTCTAAGGCTTTCATAGCATTGGTGAGTCCGGCTGCTGAGCTAATTAATCTTCATAGCTTCGGTAACTTAAAAGCTCGCAAGATTAATAGTCATAAAGGGACACATGGAAAACTACTTTGTGTTGGTGGCAATCAGGGTACTGCTGGCGCCATTAGGCTAACTAGCGAAGCCGCTCTCAGGACGGGGGCCGGTATGGTTAGAGTTTACACCCATAGCGGCTCTATTGTTCCCATTAGTATGGGACGACCTGAAATTATGGTCAGTAGTGAAAACTTAAGCTCAGCACTTGAATGGGCAAGCAGTGTCGTTATAGGGCCTGGACTTGGTCAAGATAAGTGGGCTGAACAAACCTTTATTAAAGTAATCAACTATTGTTTAGCACATAAAAAGCCACTAGTGATTGATGCTGACGGGCTTAATTTACTAGCAAAAAATGCCTCTGTTTATCGTCTTAATAATTGCATTATTACTCCACATTCAGGCGAAGCTGCGCGGCTTATGAGCCGTGATGCTATGGCTATTGAGGCAAACCGCTATTATTACGCCCACGAGTGTGCAAAAAGCTATACTGCTACCTGTGTATTAAAAGGCGCGGGGACGATAATTGATAATACTCAGAAAGCGTGGGTGTGTGAAAATGGTAACCCCGCACTTGCTGTTGGTGGTAGTGGAGATGTATTAACGGGTATAATTGGCGCATTACTGGCACAAGGTTTAAGCTTGGCTGATGCCGCAGGTTTCGGTGTGGTGCTCCATGCAAAAGCGGGTGATATTGCCGCAGAGCGAGATGGTGAGCGGGGCATGTTACCTAGCGATCTATTCACGATCGTAAGAGAGCTAATAAACAAAAATAGTTAGTCTTTATCATAGTTAACCTGCGCGTAGTTGCAATAAATCCAATTTATTGCCATACAGATCCGACGGAACCGTGCTTTTCTTCAAGAGGTTGCTTATTGAAGGTAACGTCATTTTTGCGCATTGTTTCATAGTCACGCCAAAGTTATTCGTGTGTAGAAATAAAAATACTCTGCCACCAGTTTACTTCCCTAAGGACTCTAATTGCTCAGGAGTATTTGCTTTTGCGAGTAATAAGTTTTGCGATTATAGTTTGAGGGCGATAATAAAACCAAGCGCTTGCCATTAACTTTATTAGTATCTTCAATTAAGTCAAAACCCAGCTTAGTCTGGGTTTTCAATACTACTAAATACTATCGATGTAGCTCACCAGTTCTTTCTGGTTGGTAGATTATTTCTTTTATTTTTACTTTTATCATACCGCCGTTTGGTTTTGGCCACTCAATTTCATCACCTTGAGATAAGCCAAGTAATGCACTACCTACCGGGGCTAAAATTGATATTTTATCGCCACTATCATCAACATTTTTGGGATACACTAGCGTTAAAGTGAATTCCTCCTGTGTTGATTCAACAATAAAGTTGACGGCTGAGTTCATAGTCACCACAGTCGGGGGGATGTCTTTTGGCTCGACTATCGTTGCGCGACCAAGTTCGGCCTCAAGTGCTTTTTCGCCAGCGAAGCTACCTGTGGGTAATGATTCCATTAATTCATACACTCTATCAGCATCGAGTGTTGAGATGATTAATTCAGGCTTTTTATTCAATTCAATATCCTTAATAATATTGTTTAGGTAATACTTACTCTAAGTATAGTTTGATACCTGTTTAATGGTATTGAAATACATATTAAAGTAACTTGATTACCTAGCTTTAATTAGCACATGTTTATTTCTTTAGCCCTATAGCTAAAAACCCAGCCTAAGCTGGGTTTTTATTTGAGCTAAATGTTTAGGAGGATGATTACATCATGCCGCCCATTCCACCCATTCCGCCCATTCCGCCCATACCACCCATATCAGGGGCGCCAGCTTCATCATCTTTAGGAAGTTCAGCGACCATGGCTTCAGTGGTAATCATAAGACCCGCAATAGAGCCTGCAAACTGCAGTGCAGAGCGCGTTACTTTTGTTGGATCTAAGATACCCATTTCAATCATATCGTTGTATTCGCCAGTGGCTGCGTTGTAACCGTAGTTACCGCTGCCTTCTTTAACTTTACTAATAACAACAGATGCTTCGTCGCCAGCGTTAGTTACGATTTGACGAAATGGTGATTCCATCGCGCGAAGAGCCACTTTAATACCATGGCTTTGATCTTCGTTGTCGCCCGTTAATGTTGCAAGCTTGCTTGCAGCACGCACTAGTGCAACACCACCACCGGGTACTACGCCTTCTTCAACTGCGGCGCGAGTTGCGTGTAGAGCATCTTCAACACGGTCTTTTTTCTCTTTCATTTCGATTTCAGTCGCGGCACCTACTTTGATTACTGCAACACCGCCGGCAAGCTTTGCCATACGCTCTTGTAGTTTTTCTTTATCGTAGTCTGACGTTGCTTCTTCGATTTGTGCTTTAATTTGTGAAACGCGACCAGTAATGCCGTCTTCTTCACCAACACCATCGATAATTGTGGTGTCATCTTTAGTAATAACAACGCGTTTTGCTGTACCTAAGTCTTCGATTGTGGCTTTTTCAAGCTCAAGACCAATTTCTTCAGAGATAACTGTAGCACCGGTTAATACTGCGATATCTTGTAGCATTGCTTTACGGCGATCACCAAAGCCTGGAGCCTTAACAGCTGATACTTTAACGATACCGCGCATGTTATTTACTACTAATGTAGCTAATGCTTCGCCTTCAAGGTCTTCAGCAATAATAAGTAGTGGCTTACTTGCTTTTGCGACAGCTTCTAACGTAGGAAGTAACTCACGAATGTTAGATACTTTTTTGTCTATTAGTAAAATGAATGGGTTATCTAGTTCAACGACACCCTTTTCGGCGTTGTTGATGAAATACGGTGATAAGTAACCACGGTCGAACTGCATACCTTCTACAACGTCTAATTCGTTTTGTAGAGATTGACCTTCCTCAACTGTGATAACACCTGAATTACGGCCTACTTTTTCCATTGCTTCTGCGATGATGTCGCCAATTTCTTTATCAGAGTTAGCTGAAATAGTTCCCACTTGAGCAATCGCTTTGTTATCAGCACATGTAACTGATAACGTTTTAAGTTCTTCAACTGCGGCGATAACTGCTTTATCGATACCACGTTTAAGATCCATTGGGTTCATACCTGCAGCAACCGCTTTTAAGCCTTCGTTTACGATAGACTGTGCTAAAACAGTCGCGGTAGTTGTACCGTCACCTGCTGCATCATTTGCTTTAGAGGCAACCTCTTTAACCATTTGTGCGCCCATGTTTTCAAACTTGTCTTCAAGCTCGATTTCTTTAGCTACTGATACACCATCTTTAGTGATAACTGGCGCGCCAAATGATTTGTCTAATATTACGTTACGACCTTTAGGGCCAAGTGTTACACGAACTGCGTTTGCTAAGATATTTACGCCTGATAGCATTTTGCTACGAGCGTCACTTGCAAAAAGTACTTCTTTTGCTGCCATGATTAGTTTCCTTTAAATTCTAAAATGTTTGATAAACGAAAAGTAGGTTTAGCCTACAATGCCTAAAATGTTGTCTTCACGCATGATCAGGTACTCTTGACCTTCGATCTTTTCTGCTTTTTCAACATAAGAGCCGAATAACACAGTGTCATCGACTTTTACTTCTAATGCTCTTACTTCACCGTTTTCTAAGATACGGCCATTACCAACAGCAACAACTTTACCGCGGGTTGACTTTTCAGCCGCAGAGCCAGTTAATACAATACCGCCAGCAGATTTAGTTTCTTCTTCTAGGCGCTCAACGATCACACGATCATGTAAAGGGCGAATGTTCATTTATTTAGTTCTCCTAACAGTTTCTGCTTTTGCAGAAATAAGCTTCTTTGGTTGCATTCAATAATGGGGGTCGGTGGCAAAAATCCAAGTCAAAAAGTTAAATAAATTTAATCTTTTCGTTCGTATTCGCCATCAATCGTATTTGGTTGTTCAACATGGTGTTGTTGTGACTGCTTTGGTTGCTCATATGTGTCGCCGGTATTGTGCATCTGCGCATTCATTTTTACAGTTGCTTGGCTAGCAAGCCCTGCTGCAAGTTTGTTACGAATGGCTGGCGTTAATAGTAAAAAACCAAATACATCGGTCATAATGCCTGGAGTCATTAATAGCACCCCTGCGATGATCACGCATAAGCCCGTGAATAGTTCTTGGGCTGGCATTTGCCCTTGTGCCATTTGGGTTTGTACATTATGTAAGGCGCCCATACCTTGTTTTCGCACTAATCTAGTGCCAGCAATCGCTGTAATGATCACTAAAGCGATGGTTGCAAAACCACCAATAACCTCAGCAACTTGAATTAGTAGTGCTATTTCAACAATTGGCACTAGGATGAATAACAAAAATAAAAATCTAAACATAAGGCTCTCTAAAAAGTAATGGCTCCACTGGAGTCGTGAAATAATAATGGGGGTTAGCTGGTCTTATTTCAAGGTGGTGCAGTTTTTGTATCAGTACACTTTGCTGATGCTATCAGTTACTATGTATCTTGACTCCAGCAAACAAGTAAAGGTTCATTATGACAACGCATTTTCGACTTATTTTTACGACCTGCAAAGATGAACACGAAGCACGCTATTTAGCTGAGCAACTTATTAAACGTAAATTAGCGGCTTGTGTGAGTATTTTGCCGAGTACTCAATCTGTCTATATGTGGGAAGGTGAAATAACCTGCACCACAGAGAGTAAGTTACTGATCAAAACCAAATCTGAAAAAATGAACGATGTGATCCAAACTATTAAAACGTTACATAGTTATGAGGTTCCGGAAATTCAGGTGGTTGATGTGGCAACGGGCAATTTAGCCTATTTTAATTGGATGGATGAGGTACTTAATTAATGCGGTATGTTTTTTTATTAATTTGCGCGTTGTGGATGCAAAGTGCAAGTGCAGTTAATAACAACGTGTTTAGTGACTTATTAGAACCCAAACAAGAAACTTTTTTACAGGTTGACCAAGCGTTTGTTTTTGATTTTGATCAGCAAGGCAATAAGTTATTGATCGATTGGGACATAACTCCCGGTTACTACCTATATAAGAAAAAAATAGAAATCATTGCCAAAAGTGCAGAAGTCACGGTACCAGATCTTGGTAAAGGCGAAATTATTGAAGATGAATTCTTTGGCAAAACCGAAGTATTCTTTGATTCATTAAGCATTGTAAGCCAGCTTAATAATGTAACAGAAGGCGCAGTAGTTAAAGTGCGCTACCAAGGCTGCGCCGAAGCGGGACTTTGTTATCCGCCAGAAGTAATTACGATTCCTTTGTCTGTTGTGGCAGAAGGTACTGCTGCGACTAATTCAAATAGCCCTGCTAATTACACCGATAGTAATACAGCTAATACAACAGGTAACGCCTCAGCAAGCAATGCTGTGGCTGCTTTATCTGCGGATGATACTAATGGTGAAGGTACTAAAAGCGATTCAAAAACAACGAACTCTAGCAGTGTTGATCAGTCATACACCGATAAATTGGCTTCTCAAGGATTATTAACTAATTTAGTTATCTTCTTTTTAATAGGGATTGGTCTTGCTTTTACGCCTTGCGTTTTCCCAATGTTCCCTATTTTATCAAGTTTGATTGCTGGTCAGAAGAACCTATCAACTAAAAAAGCATTCGCGCTGTCGTTTGTTTATATTCAAGGTATGGCAGTTACTTATGCGTTACTGGGCTTGGTTGTCGCATCTTTAGGCGGTCAAGTGCAGGGTTACTTACAGCATCCATATGTATTGATAAGCTTTAGTATTTTATTTGTATTGTTAGCTATGTCGATGTTTGGTTGGTATGAAATAAAGCTACCTAGCGGCATGATGAGCAAGCTGACTCAAGTCAGCAATAACCAAAAAGGCGGCAATTATTTTGGCGTGTTTATGATGGGGGTATTGTCAGGCTTAATTGCTTCGCCTTGTACAACTGCACCGCTATCAGCTGCTTTATTATATGTGGCGCAAAGTGGTGATTACTTGGTCGGTGGGTTAACGTTATACGTACTTAGCTTAGGGATGGGCTTACCATTATTGCTATTAGGCACATCGGGCGGCAAGCTACTGCCTAAAGCTGGCGGTTGGATGGAGCAAGTAAAAACGCTATTTGGCTTTATTATGTTAGTGGTGCCATTAATACTGCTTGAACGGATCGTTGATATTGAGCTTATTTGGTTAATGGCTGGGTTATTAGCATTGGCAACCGCGTTGTATTTACATCACTGGCAAAGTGCACAAAGCCAAAGTAAGCTAAAAACAGGGTTATGGTTTGCAGCTACTTTACTCGTAATAACGGGTGTAAGCTTAACTAAAAACTACTATTGGCCAAGTTCGGTTGTTACAAATGAACAATCTACTAGTGAGCAAACCTTTAAACAGGTTGCTAACTTAGCAGAACTTAAACAAGCTATTAGTGATGCAAGCGCTAATGACCGTTTAGTTATGGTTGATTTATACGCTGACTGGTGTGTGGCGTGTAAAGAGTTTGAACATTACACATTTCCAGATGCCAAAGTACAAAGTGAATTTAGTCACTTTGAACTTATTCAAGTAGATTTAACCGAGAGCGATGATAAAACCATTGAGCTAATGGAAGAATATACGGTGTTTGGTTTACCGAGTATCTTGTTTTTTGACACTCAAGGTAAAGAATTATCTGCTCAAAGAGTAACCGGCTTTTTAAATGCACAAGACTTTGCTAACCATTTAGCCTCGGTGCGAGACAGCGCTAAATAAGACTTTGCGCTTTTTTTTGAAACGCCACTGACTTCAGTGGCGTTTTTGTTTATTGTTCCTACTATAGTGATTAGACCAGTATTTTGCTGTTATTTACATCGAACTGGCTATAATAGGTGGTTAACGTGAGAAATAGTTGCTATTTTAGATTTCCTCTTCAACTTTAAAGAGTGATTCTAGTCAAAATGGCTTAACTCATTACTTATAGGATATATCGCGGATTATGGCAGCAAGATTTAAACTTTTAGTTATAAATGGTCCAAACTTAAATATGCTTGGCAAGCGTGAGCCTGAAAAATATGGCAAACAAACTCTAAGCGAAATTATGGCTGAACTAACAGCGCATGCTGATGATCTAGATATTGAGCTAACGCATTATCAAAGTAATAGTGAGCAGGCCTTAATTGAGCGCATTCATAGCGCATGGCAGGCTATTGATTACATTATTATCAACCCAGCGGCATTTACGCATACCAGCGTGGCTTTACGTGATGCCTTACTGAGTGTTGATATCCCGTTTTATGAAGTGCATTTAACCAATGTGCATGCGCGGGAAGCGTTTCGTCATCATTCGTATTTTTCGGATGTCGCACAAGGCGTGATATGTGGATTAGGCGCAATGGGTTATCGCGCAGCGTTCGACGCTGCGGTTAAGCGGTTGCAATACTCGAATTAATTTTTAAACTAACAAATAAACAGGCGGGCCGTTCATGGATATTCGCAAGATCAAAAAACTTATCGAACTAGTAGAAGAGTCAGGTATTGCTGAGCTAGAGATCACAGAAGGTGAAGAATCAGTACGTATTAACCGTAATAACATGAGTGCAGGTCCTGCTTATGCTCCACAATATGCACCGCAGTACGCACCAACACCATCTCCTGCAGCACCAGCCGCGGCTCCAGCGACTGTTGAATCTGCAGAGCCTGCAGCACCAGCAGGGCATCAAGTTAAATCACCAATGGTAGGTTCTTTTTATGCAGCTGCCTCTCCAGAAGCGCCTTCATATGTTGAAGTCGGTTCACAAGTTAAAGTGGGCGACACGCTTTGTATTATCGAGGCGATGAAAATGATGAACCAAATTGAGTCAGACAAAGCCGGTACTGTAAAAGCAATCTTAGTTGAAAATGGCGAACCAGTAGAATTTGATCAACCTTTATTCATCATTGAATAATAGTGCAACCTAAGAGGCCAACTCTCATGTTAGATAAAGTAGTCATTGCAAACCGAGGTGAAATTGCACTTCGTATATTGCGCGCCTGCAAAGAGCTTGGGATCAAAACGGTTGCTGTACATTCAACGGCAGATCGCGATCTTAAACACGTATTACTTGCAGATGAAACGATTTGTATTGGTAAACCAGCGGCAACAGAAAGTTATTTGGATATTCCACGTATCATTGCAGCAGCTGAAGTTACTGATGCAGTAGCGATTCACCCCGGTTATGGTTTTCTTGCAGAAAATGCTGACTTTGCTGACCAAGTTGAGCAAAGTGGCTTTGTATTTATCGGCCCTACCGGCGACACTATTCGTTTAATGGGCGATAAAGTATCGGCAATTAATGCGATGCGTAAAGCGGGTGTTCCATGCGTACCAGGCTCTGATGGCCCTGTATCAGATGACAAAGAGCGCAATATGCAAATTGCTAAGCGCATCGGTTATCCGGTTATCATCAAAGCTGCCGGTGGCGGTGGTGGTCGTGGTATGCGTGTGGTACGTAGCGAAGCAGACCTTATTGACTCAATTGCACTTACTCAGCAAGAAGCTAAACAGTTCTTCGGTAATAGCGTGGTTTACATGGAAAAGTTCCTTGAAAACCCGCGTCATATTGAAGTTCAAGTATTAGCTGATGGTCAAGGTAATGCTGTTCATTTAGGTGAGCGCGATTGTTCTATGCAACGCCGCCATCAAAAAGTGGTTGAAGAAGCGCCTGCACCAGGTATTACCGCAGAAGTGCGTAAGTTTATTGGTGAACGTTGTACGCGTGCATGTATCGAAATTGGTTATCGCGGTGCGGGTACTTTTGAGTTCTTGTACGAAAACGGTGAGTTCTACTTCATTGAAATGAACACGCGTATTCAGGTTGAGCACCCAGTAACAGAAATGGTAAGTGGCGTTGATTTAATCAAAGAGCAGTTAAAAATTGCTGCGGGTCAGCCGTTATCATTTACCCAAGACGATGTCGTTATTCGTGGTCATGCCATTGAATGTCGTATCAATGCGGAAGATCCTGAAACGTTTATCCCTTCACCGGGTAAAATAACTCGTTTTCATCCAGCCGGTGGTTTAGGTATTCGTTGGGACAGCCATATTTATGCTGACTACAGTGTTCCACCGCATTACGACTCAATGATTGGCAAGTTAATTACTTACGGTGAAAACCGTGATGTGGCTATTGCTCGAGCGCGTAACGCTTTAAATGAGTTAGTGATCGACGGTATTAAAACAAATACCCCGTTACATAAACGAATTTTAGCTGACGAGAACTTCCAGAGCGGTGGCACCAACATTCATTACCTAGAGAAAAAGCTAGGTTTATAAAGGTTGTAGAGCAGGTTGACCTTTCAGGGTTGAAGTTTGCTTAACCAAAGGACCTAGAATCGCTTCAAATGCCGGCTACTGAGCCGGCATTTTTGTCTTTGAAATACCTGCTATCGCCATGTGAAAATAATCTGGTATGATTAGAGGCTGTTGACCTTTAGAGGTTACTTTTGCTGTAGTGTGTTTGGGTTTTAGGCAAAACAGAGCACATGTAGTATGAACTAATTGTTTTATTGAGGTAGAAATGACGCATAGCGTTACTTTTCAACTAGCTGATGAAGCTGAAACCGTGGCAATGGGGTGTCAACTTGCTGAACTAATCGACAGTGGTGCGGTAATTTATTTACATGGTGACTTAGGTGCCGGTAAAACAACGTTAACCCGAGGAATAGTGCAAGGGTTTGGGCATAAAGGGAAGGTTAAGAGTCCAACTTATACATTAGTTGAGCCTTATGAATTGGCACGAGCAAATGTGTACCATTTTGATTTATATCGATTAGGTGACCCAGAAGAACTTGAATATATGGGCATTCGCGATTACTTTTCTAATCAAGCAGTTTGTGTGGTCGAGTGGCCAGAAAAAGGTGGCGAGTTTATTCCTACACCAGATTTAGATATCACTTTGACGTATGTAGGTGATTCCCGTGAAGTGCTTATTAATAGCCTAAGTGAACGCGGTACGATGATTGTTAAAAGATTATACAGTTAAAATAATAAAGGCAGAGATGGTGAATATGGCTCGAAGTAAGTACAAACTTTTGTCTTTTATATTGTTATTGGTACTAAGCCAGTGTGCAGTAGCGCAGAATAATATCAATAGTGTACGCATATGGCCGTCTCCAGACAGCACACGGGTGGTATTTGACCTGACTGAAAAGCCAGATTTTAGTTATTTTATGTTAAAAAAACCAGCTCGATTGGTTATTGATATAACAAAAACTAATAAAATTGATAACTTACCTAGTATTCCTAGTAAACACCAAATATTAAGTAAAATACGTTATTCAAAACCTAAGAGTAGCAACAGTGTTCGCTTTGTATTTGAGCTATTAGGCGCAACCAAACCGGTCGTTTTTGCACTTGCACCAGCGGGGCCTTATAAACATCGTTTAGTGGTTGATTTATATGATAAGAGCATACCTAAAGACCCCGTTGAACCCAGCCAGGCACATATACAAAAGCGTGAAATAAGCCAAGAGCGCGATATTGTAATTGCTATAGATGCGGGCCACGGCGGTGAAGATCCAGGTTCAATTGGTCCCTCGGGCACCTATGAAAAAACCATTACTCTACAAATTGCAAAACGTCTTGAGCGGATGATCGATGCAGAGCGTGGTATGATTTCAAGAATGATCAGACGTACTGATTACTTTGTTAACCTGAATGCGCGAACAAGTCGTGCGAGAGAGAAAAAAGCAGATTTTTTTGTATCAATTCATGCTGATGCGTTTACAAGTCCTGAACCTAATGGGGCGTCAGTTTGGGTGTTATCGTTGCGTCGTGCTAATTCAGAAATAGGTAAATGGCTAGAAGATAAAGAAAAACACTCTGAACTACTAGGCGGGGCCGCAGGTGTTATTAAAGATACCGCTAATGAGAAGTATTTGGCTCAAGCGTTGTTAGATATGTCGATGGATCACTCCATGAAAACCGGCTTTAATGTTGCTGATAAAATGGTAAGTGAGCTTAAAAAAGTGGTTAGACTACATAAAAAAGTACCACAAGCGGCGAGCTTTGCAGTGTTAAAATCACCTGACATTCCATCAATCTTGGTTGAAACGGGGTTCATCTCAAATCCTCGTGAAGAGCGCTTACTAAAAACAGCGAATTACCAAGAAAGCTTAGCAAAAGCTATGTTTACCTCGATTAAAAGCTACTATTTACAGAACCCACCAGATGATTCATTATTTGCTAAATTAAAGTCAAAGTACCCTACAAAGCACAAAGTGCGTCCAGGTGAGTCACTTAGCTTATTGGCGAGTCGCTATGGGGTGTCTGTTAATCAGCTTAAAAAAATCAATAAATTAAGGTCAAATACCTTATTTATCGGCCAAGAGCTCGATATTCCACAAAGCTAAACTTTGCGCTTTAGAGCCTGTTAGGAAAAGTATGAGCATTGAGATATTACCCGCGCGACTAGCTAACCAAATTGCCGCAGGTGAAGTAGTTGAACGGCCTGCATCAGTCGTTAAAGAGTTAGTCGAAAACAGCCTTGATGCCGGTGCTACTCGTATTCAAGTTGATATTGAACGCGGCGGGCACAAACTTATTCGTATTCGCGACAATGGTAGTGGCATTGGTAAAGATGAGCTAACACTGGCGCTATCTCGCCATGCTACCAGTAAATTAAAATCTCTTGATGATTTAGAAAGCATTTGCTCTTTAGGGTTTCGCGGCGAAGCACTTGCCTCAATTAGCTCTGTGTCACGGCTTACTTTAAGCTCTAAGCCAAAAGAGCAAGAAGCGGCATGGCAAGCATTTGCTGAAGGCCGCGATATGGCGGTACAAGTTAAACCGACCGCTCACCCTGATGGCACGACAATTGAAGTTAAAGATTTATTTTTTAACACTCCAGCACGGCGCAAGTTTCTACGCACAGAAAAAACCGAGTTTAATCATATTGATGAGCTATTAAAGCGCATTGCTCTGAGTCGTTTTGATGTCTCTCTTACTTTGACTCATAACGATAAAGTGCTGCGTCAGTACCGCGCCAAAACAGATCCTAATCAAGCTATTACGCGAGTGGCTCAAGTTGCGGGTAAAGCGTTTGCTGAGCAAGGCGCGTATATAGAATCAGGTGAAGCAGGGCTAATGCTTCGCGGCTGGGTGTTACCGGTTGGTTCTGCCAATACGACACAATATACTTATGTAAATAATCGGATGATGCGCGATAAGCTGATTTTACATGCTATTCGTCAAGCCTTTGAAGAAGTGGCAGGGCCTGAAGAATTACCGGGGTTTGTAATCTATATCGATATTGACCCACGCCAAGTGGATGTAAATGTACATCCGGCTAAACACGAAGTGCGTTTTCATCAAGGGCGTTTAGTGCATGACTTTATTTTACAAGCAATTAAGCAAGTCGTACTGCCATTGCAAGGAGATGTATTTTCATCGCAGCCTCACGAACAAGCTGATATGAACAATCAGTCTTATGAGTCGCAAAATAAACCCATTTCTCATGATGCATTTGATTACCCTCAATCATCACTACAAAGCTCTGAGGGGAATTATACTTCAGGCGGTGTAAGTTACAGCGCTCAAAAAGGTGGCGAGCAAGGTAGTGGTGGTTATACTCATCAGCGATCACCTGCAACGGCTTCACATCACGATGTTAATGCTTTTTATCAAGGTGTGAGTGAGCACCATGCTGCACACTTTGATGCTGCTAATGTTAAGCCTATTCCCGCAGCTGATTTTTCAGAACAAACAAACCGAGTTGCACAGAACTTATTAATTAATGACGATGGCAGTTGTGTGTTTATCGCTGAGCAGCAATGGTATTGCTCGCATATGAAGTATTTACTAGCTGAAGATTGGTTAGCGCAAACACAAAGTGAAGGCCACCTTGAAGGTAAAGCTTTACTGCTGCCGGTGCGTGTTAATTTATCTAAGGAAGACTGTCAGCATTTAACGCAGCAACAGTCTTGGTTTACTCTGCTTGGGTTTGAGCTGGTAATTGATAAGCAATTTGTGATGGTAAAAAAACTGCCTTATAGTTTATATCTCCTTGATGTAAGCCAAGCAGTCGATGCGTTAGTAAAAGCCAGTCATACAGAGCTTAATAGTCTAGCAGATTGGCTAAACTGGCAGCAAAGCCAAGTGCCAGCACGCTATTTTACTAGCCAAATATTTAGCGAACAGCAAACGCGAATACAAAATAACCCACAAACAATTCAGCGTTTATTGGAAAAAGCAGTTAAAATAGATTTAACGAATCACTTATCGCAATTAAACCAAGGTAACTGAGTTTGAGTAACTTACCGGTCATTTTTATAATGGGACCCACGGCTGCGGGTAAAACCGATCTGGCTATTTCACTGTGTGAGCATTTAAATACAGAGATTATCAGCGTCGATTCAGCATTAGTATATAAAGATATGAACATTGGTACTGCAAAGCCAAATGCTGATGAACTAACGCGAGCTGCGCATCATTTAATTGATATTATTGATCCCGCTCAAAGTTATTCAGTTGCTGACTTTCGTCGAGATGCAATTGAAAAGATTGATCTATTTCATCAACAAGGTAAAGTGCCTGTACTTGTTGGTGGTACAATGATGTATTTTAAATCATTATTAGACGGGTTATCGCCACTCCCTGAAGGGTGTCCTGTGGTGCGTGCTGAGCTAGAGCTTCAAGCGCAGCAGCATGGTTGGCCACACCTATACAAACAGCTAGTAGAGATTGACCCTGTAGCCGCCAGTAAAATGAGTAAAAATGATTCTCAGCGAATAAACCGCGCGTTGGAAGTGCATAGATTAACAGGTAAAACCATGTCTGAGCTGCAACAGCAAAAGCCAGCGAGATTACCCTATACGTTTCATCAATTCGCAATTGCGCCGGACGATCGAAGCCAATTACATCAACGTATTGAGCAAAGGTTTAAAATAATGCTTACACAGGGGTTTGAAAACGAAGTTTCGTCCTTATATCAACGTAAGGATTTACATCCGAACTTACCTTCTATTCGTTGTGTAGGTTATAGGCAAATGTGGGATTACATTGCGGGCGAAATTGATTATGATGAAATGGTATTTCGCAGTATTGCAGCCACACGACAGCTTGCTAAGCGTCAATTGACGTGGTTACGAGGATGGCCTGAGGTTACTTGGTTAACTACAGGTGATGAAGAAAACTTGCAACGTGTAGTAAGTTCGCTAAGCTAGTAGTAGTTGAAATTTTTAGCTTTGTTAAATCAGTTCGGCTACTTAAATTATAATAACACCTAGAACGAAGGAAAATAACATGGCAAAAGGCCAATCGTTACAAGACCCATTTTTGAATGCGTTACGTCGTGAGCGTATTCCCGTATCAATATTTTTGGTAAACGGCATTAAATTACAGGGTAAAGTTCAGTCATTTGACCAGTTTGTAATTTTACTTGAAAACACCGTAAATCAAATGGTGTATAAGCACGCCATTTCAACAGTAGTACCAGCTCGCGCGGTTAACTTCCAAGGTGTTCAAGGAAGTGATGACGTGGAAGAAGAGCCTGAAGCTGGAAATTTTTAAATTAGGAGCGTAATGCTTGTTTGACCGTTATGAAGCCGGCGAACAGGCAGTCTTAGTTCATATCGACTTACCCAAAGAGGGCGATCGCGAAGATCTGCACGAATTGGAATTGTTGGTATCTTCTGCTGGTGTTAGCAGTTTGGCGGTTGTGCAAGGCAGCCGTCAAGCACCACATCCGAAACTATTCGTCGGTACCGGAAAAGCAGAAGAAATAGCTGAGATTGTCAAAATCCACAACGCAGATGTCGTTATTTTTAATCATCAACTCAGTCCTTCACAAGAACGCAATTTAGAGCGCGTTTGTCAGTGTCGTGTGCTCGATAGAACGGCTTTAATTCTTGATATATTTGCTCAGCGTGCACGTACCCATGAAGGTAAGTTGCAGGTTGAGCTTGCGCAGTTGCGTCATATGTCCACTCGCTTGATTCGCGGCTGGACTCACCTTGAACGCCAAAAAGGTGGTATAGGTTTACGTGGCCCGGGTGAAACCCAGCTTGAAACCGATAGGCGTTTGCTACGGGCACGAATTAAAAATATTCGTGCAAGATTAGCCAAAGTTGGTGTGCAGCGAGAGCAAGGTAGGCGTGCGCGTAATCGTAGCGAAATCCCAACGGTTTCGTTAGTCGGCTATACCAATGCGGGTAAGTCGACGTTATTTAATCGTATTACGGACTCTGACGTGTATGCCGCCGATCAACTGTTTGCGACTTTAGACCCCACATTACGTAAATTAGATATTGGCGATGTAGGGTCAGTGATTTTAGCTGATACCGTTGGATTTATTCGTCACTTACCGCATGATTTAGTGGCTGCCTTTAAAGCTACCTTAATTGAAACTCGTGAAGCCGATTTACAGCTTCACGTTATTGATGCTGCCGATCCTCGTAGTAAAGAGAATATAGAGCAGGTACAATCAGTACTCAAAGAAATTGACGCAGATGAAGTGCCACAGTTATTGGTTCATAACAAAATTGATATGCTTGAAGGTATTACACCGCGTATTGATCGTGATGAGCAAGGTCAGCCAATCCGAGTTTGGTTGTCGGCGCAGGCGGGTTTTGGATGTGAACTACTATCTGAAGCGATCAGTGAGCTGATTGCCAAGAAAATGTTGGCAGAAAAGCTTAAATTACCGCCTGAATGGGGTAAACTACGGGCTGCATTATATAATTTAAGTGCGGTTCATAACGAAGCGTTTGATGAGCAGGGCAGTTGGCTGCTCGATATACGATTACCACAGGTTGAATGGAATCGCTTACGAAAAGAAATGGGTCATGAGATTGATGCTTTCATCGAAGCGGTATAAAAAACTCTTCTGTAATGACGTTTTTAGTATGAGAACGTCACTATATTTGATAGATTTAACCTAATTCATTTAGATAACAATGGAGTATAGCTATGGCCTGGAATGAACCGGGTAATAATGGCAATGATAAAGATCCGTGGAAAAGCAAAGGCGGAAAAGATCAGGGGCCACCGGATTTAGACGAGGTATTTCGTAAATTCAGCAATAAGTTTGGCGGTTTGTTTGGCGGTAAGAAATCCGGCAATAACAGCGGCGGCGGACTTGGTGGAGCCGGTCTTTCATTTATTTTAATTATTGCGGTAGTAGTGTGGGCATTGAGCGGTATTTATACTGTTAAAGAGGCCGAGCGCGGTATCGTATTACAGTTTGGTCAATATGATCGTATTTCACAGCCGGGCTTACGCTGGAAAATGACTTTTATTGAAACAGTTATCCCTGTTGATGTTGAAGCCGTGCGTTCATTTTCTTCATCAGGTTTTATGCTCACAGAAGATGAAAATGTAGTGAGTGTAGACTTTCAGGTGCAATACCGTGTTATTGATCCGTATCTTTACAAGTTTAGTGTCACTAATGCTGATAGTAGTTTAGCTGAGTCACTAGACAGTGCTCTGCGTTATGTTGTTGGTCATTCAAAAATGGACCAAGTACTGACTAATGGGCGTGAAGAAGTACGTCAAAATACTTGGGATGAGCTAAATAAAATAGTTGAACCTTATAAATTAGGTTTAATTGTTACTGATGTGAACTTTAAAGATTCTCGCCCGCCTACCGAAGTTAAAGATGCTTTTGATGATGCGATTGCAGCACAAGAAGATGAAGAGCGTTTTATTCGTGAAGCTGAAGCTTATGCGCGTGAAATTGAACCACGTGCTCGTGGTCAAGTAACACGTATGACACAAGAAGCTGAAGGTTATGGTGAGCGTGTTATTTTAGAAGCACAAGGTGAAGTTGCACGATTTGAAAAATTATTACCCGAATATACAGCAGCTAAACGTGTAACACGTGAGCGTTTATATATTGATACCATGCAAGAAGTATTAGGAAGCAGTTCTAAAGTGTTAGTTGATGTGGAAGGAGGTAATAACATGATGTATTTACCACTTGATAAAATCATGGAAAAACATGGTTCAGCACCTAAGCTAGCGCTACCAAGCTCGAGTGATATTAAAGATCTACGCAACAAAGCTAATACCTCAAGCAACAGCACTGTCAATTCAGGTTCAGACCGTTTTTCGTCTGATCGCTTTAACGATAGCGGGAGATAAGCATAATGAAAAACTTTAGTTTAGTTGTATTGTTAGCTGCCGTTGTACTATGTTTTTCATCAGTATTTGTAGTACCAGAAGGGCAAAAAGCAATTGTAATGCTATTTAGCAAAGTGCAAAAAGATGACAGTGGCGAAGCTATTGTCTATGACCCTGGCTTACAATTTAAAGTGCCTTTCTTTAGTCAAGTACGTCGCATTGATGCGCGTATTCAAACTTTAGATGGTGCGCCAGATCGCTTTGTAACCAGTGAGAAAAAAGACTTAATTGTTGATTCGTTTGTAAAATGGCGAGTGAGTAACTTTAGTGCTTTTTACTTACGTGCTCGTGGCGACAAGCAATATGCTGAGACGTTACTAGAACAAAAAGTAAATAATGGTCTGCGTACTAACTTTGGTACTCGTACTATTCGCGAAATAGTATCTGGTGAGCGTAGTGAGCTTATGGAAGAAGCGCTTGTGCAAGCTTCTGAAAGTGCGCAAGAACTAGGTATTGAAGTACTTGATGTACGCGTTAAGCAAATCAATTTACCTTCAGAGGTGAGTAATTCAATTTATCAACGTATGCGCGCAGAACGTGCTGCAGTTGCTAAAGAACATCGTTCTGAGGGTCAAGAAAAAGCCGAAAAGATTCGCGCTGAAGTTGATCGCCGTGTAACAGTAATGCTTGCTAACGCAGAGCGTAATGCTCGTTCTGTACGTGGTCAAGGCGATGCAAAAGCCGCTGGAATTTATGCTGGAGCTTACAATAAAGACCCTGAGTTCTTTAGTTTTGTACGCAGTCTCGAAGCATACAAAAACACCTTTAACGATAAGCAAGACGTAATGGTGTTATCGCCTGACAGCGACTTCTTTAAATATATGAAAGGAGCTGCATCGCAATAGCAGTTGCTTTAATGTAGAACAAGTCCAAACCCTGCTTCAGCAGGGTTTTTCTTTTACTGTGACGATAGTTTTATTTATAAATTGATGTTATTCAGTTAGTTGTTTTTTTTTATTGGTATTTATTATTAGCAATGCAGAAAAAATAAGCTAAACGGGGTGATCTTTTACCTTGTTTTCTGATAAAATCTCGTCCTAATTTTTTCTAAGTGAAGTTACAATGGGTAAAAATGTTGTTGTATTAGGCACCCAATGGGGTGACGAAGGTAAGGGTAAGGTAGTAGACCTCCTTACAGACAAGGCATCTTTAGTAGTTCGTTACCAAGGTGGTCATAACGCTGGCCATACTTTGGTGATCGACGGAGAAAAGACGGTTTTACACCTTATTCCATCGGGTGTATTACGTGACAATGTTAAGTGTGTGATCGGTAATGGTGTAGTTGTTTCACCCGAAGCATTAATGAACGAAATCGGCATGCTTGAAGAGCGAGGCGTACCTGTACGCGAGCGTTTATTAATTAGTGAAGCATGTCCGCTTATTCTGCCTTTTCATATTGCATTAGATGTAGCCCGTGAAAAAGCACGCGGCGATAAGCCAATTGGTACTACAGGTCGTGGTATTGGTCCAGCTTATGAAGATAAAGTAGCCCGTCGGGGTTTACGTGTCGGTGATTTATTTCAGCCAGAACAATTTGCAGCTAAGCTAAAAGAGATATTGGAATACCATAACTTTACTTTAGAAAATTATTATAAAGTAGAGCCTGTTGATTTCCAAAAAACGTACGATGATGCAATGGCAGTTGCTGATATTTTTAAAGCGATGTCTATTGACGTAACTGAGCTGCTTGATCAAGCGCGTTTAGCTGGCGATAATATTTTATTTGAAGGTGCTCAAGGTACATTACTTGATATCGATCACGGAACATATCCGTACGTAACGTCTTCAAATACTACTGCTGGTGGTGTGGCAACAGGTGCTGGCTTTGGTCCATTAAACCTTGATTACGTTTTAGGTATTATTAAAGCGTACACTACACGTGTAGGTTCAGGTCCATTCCCTACAGAGCTTTATGACGGCCTTGAAAAACAAGACCCAGTAGGTAAGCATTTAGGTGATAAAGGCCATGAATTTGGTGCGACTACAGGCCGTTTACGCCGTACCGGTTGGTTAGATGCCGTTGCAATGCGCCGCGCTGTACAAATCAACTCAATTTCAGGTTTTTGCTTAACTAAACTAGATGTTTTAGACGGTCTAGAAACATTGAAAATCTGTACTGGCTACCAGCTTGAAGATGGCACTGTAACTAACGTTACACCACTTGCAGCGGAAGGTTATGATAAAGTAACTCCAGTATACGAAGAGATGCCTGGTTGGTCTGAAAATACCGTAGGTGTTACTTCTCTTGACGGCTTACCTAAAGCGGCAATTGATTACATCAAGCGTATTGAGGAAATTACCGGCGTTCCAGTTGATATTATCTCAACAGGTCCAGATCGTGTAGAAACAATGGTATTAAATAACCCGTTTGCTTAATCACTTATTTGTTTAAAAAAAGCTGCTGAATGCAGCTTTTTTTGTGCCATAAATTCAATGTGGAACAATCTTTATTCACTATCGAGTGAGATTTTTTGCTAAGTGATCACCATGCGTACTTTACTGCCACTGTCATTGTTATTTCAAGCTTGGTTTAGGACCAAGAGCCCGTTACAACTGTACCTTTGTATACTGAAAGTGAGCTGGTAACATTAATTAATAAAAATACTCATTTAGTGCAAGTAAAGGCAGATGATTGCCAGTTAGTACAACATATAGAAGCGCGAGCTAATAAAATGGCGTGGCACCCTAGCAACTTTTATATGGCGGTTAAGTATCCATGTGAAGCGTCAGCGCAAGGAAATTTAAAAGCGCAGATCTGCTGGGAAATTTTATTTAATCAAGGGTACGGTAGTTCTAGAAACTTTGAAGCTGCCTATCGCTGGTTTTCCACTCTATGGTGGCTGATAAAGCCTCTCACAAAAAAGCGAAAAATCACTGGTAAGCTTGCTAAAAAAATGCCAAATAGCGTTATGGCATTCGCGCACGAATGCTGATGTAGCTGAGGTAAAGTTGGCTAGGGTAAATTTTTAGTTAAAGAAAATGGGCCAGGTATCAAACCTGGCCCATTTTTTAATCTTTCTTCTGACTTAAAGCGTCATCACTTTTAGGGAACTTATCTTCTTTGGCGTTTTTAGACTTACCATTAGAAGGGTCTTTTAACACTGATATTTTGGGAGGTTGTAAAGCAATAATTCGTTCACCTTCTTGAGGTGGCTTTTCCATATTAATGGTAAATGGACGCAATTTAACGGGCGAGTCCTCATCATTGTCTTTTTCACCTTGAAGTATAAATAGCGGAATAGCTTCATTATTTACTTCTTGGTACTTTTCCCATGAAAACTCTTCTGAAATACGGGTTGCACTGACCTTACCACCTTTAGCAATTAAGCTACTAAGGCGTGCATATGAACCACTATCACCAAATAAAATCTGGCGAGATAAAAACATCGCACTGTCTTTATTAGCTCTTGCTTGGCTATTAGAAGAGCGGAGTGAAAACACATTTTTTTCTTTTAATAAGTGCGAAAAGTATTGCACCCCCAAGGCATTATGATGGCGATTTGGCGAAAGCGCCATTACGCTGCGAACTGTGGTAAGTGGTAAATAACGTTCTGCATGTTCTGACTGCGGATTGCCATAATAACAAGGTAGTCCATCCATACGCGCCATTTTGCAGTTTTCCCAAGCAGGATCAGATAGGTGTACTTGAACATTTTGCTCTTTGAGGCCTCGGCCAATGGCGCGTGCTACGTGGTTTGCACCGATAATTAAAATGGTATTCGGTGCTGGCTGGCGCACCCCAAGTAACTTAGCTAACGGTGTAGCAGTTAAGCTTTGCAAAACCACAGTGATAATAATGACTGTAAATATAAGCGGTACTATTTTTTCAGCATCGGCAATTTCAGCTTCAATCATACTTAATGCAAATACGGAGCCGACCGCTGCGGCAACAATGCCTCGAGGAGCAATCCAAGCGAGCACTAAGCGTGACCTGATAGGTAAATCGGTACCAAAGGTCGAAATGGCAATACACAGTGGGCGCGCTATAAACAGTACAACGGCTAAAAATATAAATATATCACTGTCGAGCATCATTAAATCAGAGAGCTGCAAACGGGCAGCTAACAGAATAAATAAGGTCGAAATCAAGATCATTGACAAGTCTTCTTTAAACTCAAGTACGGAGTCTATTTCAAGGTCGTCTTGATTAGCTAACCAAATACCAAATACGGTAACCGCTAATAGTCCTGATTCATGACTTAAGTGATTTGAAACCGTAAAACTAATAAGTACCAGTGCTAAAATACCAAACTTATGCAGTTCAAAAGGTAGCCACTCTCGGCGAATTAATTGAGTGGTAAGCCAGCCTGCAGCAACACCAATAGAGAGTCCAACAGCTAAGGTTTTGACAAGTGCAATAATCGTGTGGCTCAGTACCTCGCCTTGGCCTACCAACATAACGGCTTCAAATACTAATACTGCGAATAATGCGCCAATAGGGTCAATGACGATGCCTTCCCAGCGAAGTACACGGTCAATATCTTGATTTGGGCGCATGGAGTTTAGTAGTGGTGCAATAACGGTTGGACCTGTTACTACGAGTACAGCCCCTAACACCGCTGCTACTCGCCAATTTAGCTCTAGAATCCAATAAGCGCTTAAACTTATAACAATACAGGTTACCAGCATACCAATAGAGCAGAGGTTCCTGACCACTTTGCTTATTCCTTTGAGCTCCCTGAAATGTAGCGTAAGTGAACCTTCAAATAAAATCACTGCAACACTTAACGACACGACTGGAAACAATAAGTCGCCTAATAGTGCATCGGGATCTAAGGTATCGGTAAATGGCCCCAGTAATAGCCCGGTAAGTAATAAGAATAAGATAGCTGGAACGCGAAAGGCCCACGCTACCCATTGAGCTAAAACCGAGCATAGCGCGATCCCGGCGATATAAATTGCTGACATAGATTAACTCTTCCTTATTGGTTACTGCGAGCGAGGCATGAAAAACAGCGAATTGGTTTATGTAAAGGTAAAGCATTCAATATAATGTGTACCCTCTATCGGTTGGTAATTTTGTTCAACGGATTATACACAACTACTCCAGCTGAAACTTGTATCATGAAATAGCGCGAGTATAAGTATGCTATTAAAGCGTACTCTTGGTAAATTACACAAGAAAACATTAATAATGTTTATAATATTTTAGTCGTTTATCATACTTTTTGAGCTGTTATTTCACTTTACACACTAATTAGAGTAGTAAAAAATCATTAAAAGTTTTTTTGTTGTAGTTAACTTTTTGAAATTTAAGATCTATTCACTGGGTGTATAGCAAGAATATGGCGCATGATTAAAATACAGCCTTGATCTTAGGCCGCTAAAACCGTATTATACTTCGTGTTCAAACAATTTGTTACCTAAAAAGTTTTTAAGAGGTTAGTGTATTTTTTTTAATTAACCAAAAAAAACGGTTTATTACATGGTTTTGAGCAATAATTGCACTTTGTTTTCTAATTAAATAGGAATGAGCATTACATATTCAGCGAAGATTTAGTAAGAGTTGAATACAATAATAGTTCATTATCCGGTCAATATTTGGTGCCCATCGTGGTAACTAAATCTCGGTCCTGCAATCTACGCCCTATCTGTTGGTGTACCTGATTGCAGAGGCTCTATGTATGTTGTTAATAAAAAAGCCACACACAGCTTTTTACAGCGATGCATAAACAACACTTATCTTATTTTAAGCAACTGACGGTTTTAATCCGATAATCTACAAGTAGGTTAAAAGTTGTGCTATATATTTAACGTACTCTGTACGCGGTATCAGCGCGTGTGTGGATAAGTGAATCTATGACAAAGTGATGAAGAATTTATTCGTCCACACAATAAGTGAGACGTTACCTTTTAATTCGGTGCTATATAAAGCACTGAACAAATAGTAAAATGGGAAGTTGAACAGTTATGCAAAAGTTTAAATGGCGCCGTATAGTTTTAAAAGTTGGTAGTGCACTAATAGCTCCAGAGCAAGATGGTTGTCGTTCTCGTTACTTATTAACTATCGCTCAATTTATTGTTAGTTGTAGAGCTCAAGGTATTGAAGTAATACTTGTTTCTTCTGGCTCAGTAGCCGCTGGCTCACACTTGTTTCCTATTGATACACCACGAACTGTACCTATGAAAAAAGCGATGGCTGCTGCAGGTCAAACTGAAATGATGGCTATGTGGGACCGCTTTTTTGACTTTCCTTCAGCGCAAATTCTATTAACCCATGGTGACTTACGTGACCGTGAACGTTATGAAAGTATTCGTGAAACAGTATTTACATTATTAGATCATGGCGTACTACCTATCATGAACGAAAATGATACGGTAACCACAGATGACTTAAAAGTAGGCGACAATGATAACTTATCAGCAATGGTGGCTTCGGCTGCAGACGCTGACGCATTAATGATTTTCTCAGATGTTGATGGGTTGTATGATAAAAACCCTAACCTACATGATGATGCCGTGTTATTGCCAGAAATTAAGTCTATAGATGATTCTATTTATGAGATGGCAGGGTGTGCAACTAGCGCCGTAGGTACTGGTGGCATGAAAACCAAAATTGAAGCAGCAGAAAAAGCAACTTCGCATGGTATAACTACTTTTATTATTAATGGTTTTAAAGGGCAAACGTTTAGTCGTTTACTTGCGGGTGAGAATCCAGGCACTATTTTCTTACCATACGAAAAGCCAATGCAAGAAAATGTCCATTGGATGACGCATACCGCTAATGAACAAGGTGAAGTGGTTGTCGATGGGTCGTTTGATGATTCTCTTGAAGGTGAGTCTGGTTGTATTCGTGGCGATGAAATTGTTGCTGTACATGGTGAGTTTGCCGTAGGTGATACTATTTTAGTACGAAGTGGAGATGGCACCCGTTTAGCCAAAGCTACTGCAAATTATAGTAGCTGCCTGTTAAGTTTTATTGCAGATAATGACCAAAGTGATTTTAGTGAAAAAATGCAAGACTCAATTGGTCCTGTTATCTCAGAAAAAGATATCGCATTATTGGAGAAGTTATGAGTTTAATTACAGATATATCAAGTCAAGCTGCAAAAGCTGCCAACCAGTTAGCCTTACTCGATACCGAGACAAAGAATCAAGTGCTGCGGGATATGGCGAATGCTTTACGTGCACAAAAAGACTTTATTATTAAAGAAAATGAGAGTGATTTAGCTGCTGCTCGTGAAAACGACTTAGCCAGCTCAATGGTTGACCGTTTAACGTTAAATGACGAACGTATTGAAGCGATGGCCGAAGGCATTGAAGTTATCGTTAGTCTTGAAGACCCAGTTGGTCAGCTACGTGACATTACAGATCGTCCAAATGGTATTAAAATTCGTAAAATGCGCGTACCACTTGGCGTAGTATGTATGATTTATGAAGCACGCCCAAATGTAACCGCTGATGCGGGTGCATTGTGCTTTAAATCAGGTAATGGAGTAATTTTACGTGGTGGTAAAGAAGCACTTAAAAGCTCGCAAGCAATTGCAAGTGTAATGCATCAAGTACTTGAGCAGCATAATTTACCTACGTCACTAATTTCGGTTATTCCAGATCCAGACCGTGGTTTATTAATGGAATTAATGCAACAACGTGACACCATTGATTTAATCATTCCACGTGGTGGTGAAGGTTTAATTAACTACGTAACTGAAAACAGCACGATTCCTGTTATTCAGCATTTTAAAGGTGTTTGCCACTTATACGTAGATAAAGACGCCGATTTAGAAGTTGCTGTAAACTTACTGCTAAATGGTAAAACTCAGCGTACTGGTGTATGTAACGCCCTTGAAGGCTTAGTTGTACATCAAGCTATTGCTGATGAGTTTTTAAATTTATGTGCCGTAGTTTTACGCCAAGAAGGTGTTAAAATCAACGCAGATAAACAAGCCGCTAAGTACTTTGATAACGCAACGGTTTTAGCCGATGACGAGTTTGGTGAAGAATACCTAGATTTAGAAATCGCTATTCGCGTAGTGCCTGACTTTGCCGGTGCAATTGACCATATTGATAAATTTGGCTCAAACCACACAGAAGTTATCTGTACTAAAGATAAAGCTGCTGCTGAGTTATTTCAACGTAGTGTTGATGCTTCAGTAGTTATGGTTAACACATCATCGCGTTTCTCAGATGGTTCGCAGCTTGGTTTAGGGGCTGAAATTGGTATCGCAACAAGTAAGCTACATGCTTATGGACCAATGGGCCTAGAGTCACTGACAACTGAAAAATATTTAGTAAACGGCGAAGGCCAAACTCGTGACTAATTAAACACGAGTTATAAGTACTAACTATAAATGCCGAGCCTTGCTCGGCATTTTTGATCGTATAAATAAAATCGCAAGATCTAGCAGATAGAAAACGGGTAGCTTTTATATTATCAAGGTAGATGATGTTTAATTAATAAATACTAAATAAGAGAATAGAAAAGAGTTAAGAAAATGGTGGAGCTAAGCAGGATCGAACTGCTGACCTCCTGCGTGCAAGGCAGGCGCTCTCCCAGCTGAGCTATAGCCCCAAATTTCTTATACTTGAGTTTGGCTCTCAAGTGGGTGAACTTTAAATATTTTTATGATTTTGGTCAAGCATTTTTTAATTATCTTCGCAAATTTTCACTACTGAAAAGAATTTTTGATAGACTAGCTCCTATAAACCACTAAAACGAAACCCGTTATGAAAAAATACACATGGCTATTTATAGTTTTATTGAGTGCTTGTAGCAGTTCAAATGACGAACCGCCTTATGAAATTAATACCAAACAGTTTCATCAAAAACTTGATGAGCAAGGGAATAAAGTTTTTGCTTATGTGGTTTCAGTTAAGGCAAATAGCCGCAAAAGTTTAAATTCAAACCGGCCGCTTACCCGTAGTGAGTTTAAAAGCTTTGCTGAGCACGAATATTTTGAAGAGTCGAGCAGTTTAAAATTGCAGTTAGAAGATGAAGCTGTACGTCTTTTACAATCTGAACTTGAAGAGCGTGATTATTGTGATAATGATTACGAAATTAACGAAGTGTTGTGGCGTGAACTAAGCGTACAGTTAAGAGGTGAGTGTTTATAGTATGTTGGCTGATAAAAGTAAATTAACAGTCTTATTGAGCCATTTAGCGGTTCAATATGATGTTATTGAGCATCCTGCTTTACATGGTAGCTTGGATGCAGATGACCTTATGGTGACACGCCCTGGAACACGCTTAAAAAACTTGTTTTTACGCGACAACGCAGGAAAAAAACATTTTTTAGTGATCACGGCACATGACAAGCAACTTGATTTAAAAACATTGGCTAAGTATCAAGGATTGTCTCGCTTAGGGTTTGCCTCGGATGAACGTTTGGCTCGTTATTTAAAGGTCGCACCGGGTTGTGTATCGATGCTTGCTTTAATGAATGATAAGCAAAATGACGTGACTCTATGGATTGATCAGGAAGTATGGTTTAACGACTTGTTTCATTGTCATCCCTTTGAAAACACCGAAACTTGGCTGATGAAAAAAGCAGATCTTGAATTGTTTTTTGATAATACAGGGCATCAACCTAAAGTGTGTTTTTACCGGCAAAGTAACCTTGTGTAACTAATGCTAAGCCACTTAGGCAAACACAGAGTAAAGTAATAATAAAAGCGCTAAAGCCATAGTGCTGATATATAACACCGGGTAAAAATGAGCCCAGTGCACCGCCGCTATAATAAAATGATACATAACCGCCGTTAGTAACACTTGGTGGCGCCTGGCTTAACTTATTAACCAGTGGCGCCGCGCAGGAATGAATAATAAACATGGCACCACAAAAGCAGGTAAAGGCAATTAAAAATATTATCAATTGTGGGCTCAGTAGTAATACAGTACTTAAGCAATAAAAAGCAAATACGCTTACTAATAACTGCCAAGGTGAATGACTTTTTTTGAGCAACCAAGGACTAGCAACCGACGCTAGTGCACCAATTAAGTAGCCTGTGTATACCCAACCAATATGTCGTGTATTAGTAATTGAAAAGTTATCTTTAAGTATAAACGGTAGGTAATTAAGCAGTGCCGCAAAACAAAAGAACATACAAAAAATGGCGCCGTATAAAGTCAATACTGGGCGTGTTGCTAACTGCTTTAAGAACCCCAGTGGTGAATTAACCGTGACAGTTATGCGACTAAGACGATGTTTCTTATTAATAGCTAATGCTAATAGCAATAGCATGACGGCCATAAAATAATAAAAACTTTGCCAGCTCCACCAGTCATTAAAACTTGCGGCCAGTACACGCCCTAAATATCCACCAACGATAGTACTACCAATATAAAGTGTCATGTTTTTTTGTAATGTATCGGCTTGGTAGTTGTTACCAATATGACTGGTCATGGCAATAAGCGCTGCGGGTAGGGTAAGTCCTTGTATGAAACGAATGACTAACAGCAGTTCAAAACGGGTTGCCCAGGTAAATAAAATACAGCTAAATGCTAATATCAGCATGGCGATGCGTAGAACTTGCAGCGGGTTACGCTTGGCAAGTAGTAGGCCATACAGTAATGGCGCAACGGCTAATGGCAACATGGTAGCCGTCATTAAGCTGCCAGCAGCTGCAGGGGTGACAGAAAATTGCTTAGAAAATAAATCTAAAAGCGGTTGGGGTGCGTATAAAACAAAGAAAATAAAGACCGAGCAGCCAAGTAATTGAATCAGTTGCATAACTACGCCCAGAGCTAAAAGTAACAAGCTTAACGAGGTTATAATTATTTACAAGTAATACCCGTTAAGTAGCAAAATTTTCGCTAAATCAACAGTGTTTACTTAATTGTGGATTAATATTTGATGTACATAAAATTCATACTTATAAATTTAGCTGTTGTTAATTTACGTTTTTAACTAAGTGACACTGTTATTTGTGCCAAGAGCTGATTAAAATAGCGTTAATATCAGTTTTAATGGGACAAGGTTATGGGTTCACTACAAGACCAATTGTTGCAAGCAGGGTTATCAACATCACATAAAGCGAAAGTTGCTAAGTCTGAAAAACGTAAGCAACAGAAAAAACCAAAGAAAGGGGCGACAAGTAATCCTAATGATTTGCAAAAGCACATTGCGCAGACCAAGCAAGAGCAGCAAAAAAAGGCTGAAGAGCTTAATAAAAAACGTCAGCAAGAGTTAAATCAACGTGAAAACGCTGCTCGTGTTAAACAAATACTTGAACACCATAACCAGGATGCTATTCGTGGTGAGCGTACTTTTAACTTTACTTATAACAATAAAGTTAAAGAGCTTGAGGTAAACGAAAAGACGCAAAAAGCATTATCAGGTGGTCGTTTGGCTATTTGTGTACTAGATGGGCAATTTTTTGTTTTAGAAGATGAGCCTGCACGTAAAGTAGCTGCTGTTAGTGAGAGCTATATCGTGTTTCATGTTGAACCTGAAAATAAGCCAAAAGATGAAGACGATCCTTATGCTGACTTTGAAGTTCCTGATGATTTGATCTGGTAAGTTGTTGCTGCATAAAATATAGTCTAAATAGTGTGTGATATTGGTCTACACTTAACAAAGAGATTTCTAACCGTCAAAAGGAAATACATTATGAGCAAGATAACAAAAATTTTACTAGGGGCTGGTTTAAGTTTAACCGCGACTTTATCGTTAAATACACAAGCTGCTGATGGTGCAGCGCTCTATACTGCAAAAAGCTGCCAAACTTGCCATGGTGCAGAGGGTAAAGAGCCTATTATGGCGATGTATCCAAAACTAAATGGTCAAAACAAAGAATACCTACTTGCCCAAATGAAAGATATTAAATCTGGTGCGCGTAATAATGGTATGTCTATGGCTATGAAAGCTATGGTTGCAAGTGTAACTGAAGAAGAAATGACTGCCATTGCAGAATACTTGTCACAAGTTAAGTAATTCTCAGACTAAATCCCTAAGCCACATCAATTGATGTGGCTTTTTAGTTTGAGCCCTATCTATTGATCAAAAACTCAGACTGCTTTAGACTTCTATCCATCTGTTTGTGTTGTTGCATATTCCAAGGCCCATTATGTTTGACTTACCTCAACTTGATTTAAAAAATAAAGTATCAGCACAAGAGTGGCAACTTCGTGTTGATCTTGCTGCATGTTATCGCTTAGTTGAGCACTTTCGCTGGGGCGATTTAATTTATACTCACTTATCGGCTCGTTTACCGGGTACTGATCATTATTTAGTGAATGCATTTGGGTTAAGTTTTGACGAAGTAACCGCATCTAATTTAGTGAAAGTCGATTTAGATGGCAAAATCTTGGATGACACGCCATTTGAAATTAACCCTGCGGGTTTTACAATTCACAGTGCAATTCATGAAGTACGTGACGACGCCCATTGTGTTATCCATTTGCACACTAAAGAAACCATAGGTGTAGCCACACAAAAAAATGGCTTGTTAGCGCTTAGTCAATATTCGATGTTTTCTTTAGCGTCGCTTTCGTATCATGGCTATGAAGGCTTAGCTGTAAACAATGATGAGAAAAAACGTCTGCAAGATGACTTAGCAAACACTAATCATATGCTACTGGTTAATCATGGAGGCTTAACGGTCGGCGCTACGGTCGGTGATGCTTTTATGCGTTTTTATGACTTGCAGCGCGCCTGTGAGATTCAACTTGCGCTTCAAGCCAGTGGCCAAGATGTTACTCCTGTGCCGCAGGCTATTATTGATAATATTTATAATCAAGCGAATGTAGTACACAGCGGTAGTACTGGCGGACAACTTGCTTGGCCTGCTATGTTACGTAAAGCCTATCGTCTTGACCCTAGCTTTGCTCAATAAGGAATTATAATGAAAGTAAATCGCGTTGAAGTTTTTGATATTCATTGCCCAGAACGTCCAGCTTGGACACCGGTATTTGTGCGTATTCATACAAATGAAGGTATTAGTGGCGTAGGTGAAGCTGGGCTTGCCTACGACTTAGGGCACAGTGCTGCTGCGGCGATGATCAAAGAAATGGCCGATGCTTTTTTAATTGGACATGACCCCTTTCAAACCGAAAAGCTATGGTCGCGCATGCTGCGTGAAAGCTTTTGGGGATTAGGTGGTGGCCCTGTAGTTTATGCGGCTATGAGTGCCATTGATACCGCGCTTTGGGATATTAAAGGTAAGGCCCTTGGTTTGCCTGTTTATCAGCTGCTTGGTGGGAAGGTTAACGATAAGCTACGTACGTATGCATCACAACTACAGTTTGACTGGGACAGTGAATTTAAAGCCCTTGTGCAACCACAAGAATATGCAGATGCGGCGTTAAAAGCGGTTGCAGATGGTTATGATGCGGTTAAAGTTGATCCAATTCAGTATGACAAGCACGGCAATACCTACTATGACCGTACGAATATAATTTCACGTGGTGAAATGAAGTTGTATCGCGCACGTATGCAGGCTATTCGTGAGGCCGTAGGTGATGAAGTGGATATTATCTTTGAGTGCCACAGTTTACCAGGCGCAACATCTGCGATTCAAATTGGTGAAATAGCCGAAGAGTTTGACTGCATGTTTTATGAAGAGCCAGTAAACTATTTAAACCACTCTTTACATGCAAAAGTAGCAGATAAAGTGGCTGTACCTATTTCTGGTGGTGAGCGTTTATATAATCGCTGGGGTGTGCGCCCATATTTAGAAGATCAAAGTATTGACGTGCTACAGCCTGATATCGGCTTATGCGGTGGTTTTACTGAAACTAAAAAAGTCTGTGATTACGCTGATATTTTTGATGTGCGTATTCAGGCACACGTTTGCGGCGGGCCTGTTGCAACGGCTGCGTCACTGCATTTAGAAACTGCTATTCCTAATTTTTTAATTCATGAGCATCATACTTACGCGATTAAAAAATGGAACCGTGAGCTATGCTTGCAAGATCCACAGCCTAAAAACGGCTTCTTTGAAGTATCAGAAGAACCCGGTTTAGGTATCGAACTTAATGATGAAGTTGTTATGCGATCGCAGCGCGTTGAAGTAAAGTAATAACTAAAGCAACAGCAATTGGATAATAGCTATTTAGAAGAGCAATGATGGCGAACGTGAAAAGAGTGGAAGTTGCTTTAAATGGGATGAATTAGCCATAATAATCAGTGCTATGGCTAATAAAATGCAAACTGAATATAGCTGCTTTAATTAAACTTGATAGCAACGTTGCGCGTTTTTATAACTAAGCTGTTGCCATAAATTGTGGCTTTTACATAGCGCAAAATGACTTTGCCAACACTGCTGATAGCTTGCGTTTATTTGGCACACAGGGAAGTTGCTGGCAAACATAATATGCTGATGACTAAAGTGCTTAGTAATAAAGTCAAAACAGTACTGGCGCTTCGCTTGAAGCACTTCGCATAATAGCTCAAATCCTGAGAACTTAATAAAGCAGTTGGGTAATTTTGCAAGCTGACAAATATTAGCTTGCCACAGGGCTAAGTTATTGGGTAAGCCTGCGTGATTTATTACAATTTTTAAATCCGGAAGTTGCTGACAATAGTTAATCACTTGCTGGCTAATAGCGCTATTTTCAATATTAAATTGTGCTTCAAACACCAGTTTTTGCTGGCTTAAATGATCAAGGTTTGCAAGGCAATTTGAGCTTAGTAAACGTATAGCATCATCACCTTCAGTTATATCTCTAATGCCAACTAGACTGGGGTGGCATTGAACACCGAGTGCGTGTGAAAAGTCGTTGAAGGGTTTATCAATTTGAGCATAGCTGACGGCTTTGTATTTATGCCCTGCTAAGTGTTTTGCAAGCCAAGTCAGCTCGTTAACTGGCTGGCGATTATCAAAGCCAGCCTCTATGTGTACAAGAGCCGTTAACTCAAATGGACAAGCTTGCTGAAGCTGTGAAAACGAGCTGGGTGTTTTAATGATTTCAAGGTTTGGCCAAGCGGGTGGGGTTTCGCCTTGTAACCATGAGTATTGACCCTCATTAAGGTTAAAAAAATGCACATGAGGATCAATTATTTTTTCACTCATTGGGTGGTGTAACCACCGTCTATAGTTTGTAAGCTGCCGGTGATAAAGCTTGCCTCGTCACTGATTAAAAAATTAACTAATGCGGCAACATCTTCAGGTTGACCTAAACGTCCAATAGGTTGCTGCGCGGCTTCCTCGGCAACGATATCGGCTTTATTAGCGCCACTTTTGGCGCAGTAAGCATCAATAGCGTTATGAAATAACGGTGTTTCAACTGTGCCCGGACACACTGCATTGGTACGAATATTAAATGTAGCGTAATCAAGCGCGGTGGTTTTTGCTAAAGAAGCTAGCGCATGTTTTGTTAAGTTATAAGCAAATGAATTTGGTTTGGCTATAATTGCTTGATCTGATGCGACTAAAATAATTACGCCGCCTTGCTGGGCTTTCATTGTCGGTAGTACGGTGCGAATGGCGCTGTATGCGCCTTTCACATTGAGGGCAAATAATGAGTCAAAAGTTGCCTCGTCAGTTTGCTCTATGGTGGCACTTAAATGGCGGCCTGCGTTTGATATAAGTGCATCAATTCGGCCTGTTTTAGCAATAACATGTTCAATAGCTTGCTGGACCTGTTTAACATCACTGACATCACACTTTAGCCAATTCCCCTCAACTTCATTAATATCGAGGTTAAACACTTGATAATTTTCTTTTGTTAAGCGCTCTACAATAGCGCGGCCAATGCCTTTACTACCACCAGTAACGATTGCAACTTTATTCATTTAATTTTCCTCAGCTTTTTAGTGGCTTTGGCCACAGCCACCTCCGCCGTGAACATGACCATGAGAAAGCTCTTCATTGGTTGCTTCACGAACATTGATAACTTCTACATCAAAAGTCAGCGTTTTGCCGGCAAATGGGTGGTTTAAATCACAATCAGCATTAAAACGACCGACCTTGACGAGTGTAACTTGGTGACGACCTTGATTTGAATTAACAATGGCAGTCATGCCGGCTTTCCATACTTTGGTATCGCCTTGTAAGTGCTTAAGTGGAATACGCTGAATTAAACCATCAGCACGCTCGCCGTACGATTCAGTTGGTTTAAGAGTAACACTAAAGGTGTCACCTGTGGTTTTACCTGTAAATGCTTTTTCAAGTCCAGGTAGCATGCCTTGGCTGCCGTGAATATATGACAGTGGCTCAGCATCTTTACTGGTTTCTACCTGTTCGCCCGCTTCACTTAAAGTGTAATGAAACTCAACCACAGAATCTTTATTAATTTGCATAATATTCTTTTGTTATACTACTTGTTAATGTGTAATTTTACGCTAAATAATAAGCTTTATAAACTAGGGCATGTTTATCTTTCTTTAATCCTGAAAGTAGACTTTTATTGTTGGTAGGCTGATGCTTTGGGGTAGTTTGCTATAGTAAGCAATACGTTTTTTAAAGTGCGATTAAGATAAAAAACCGTCATTGCTAATTTATTGGCTATGTATTTTTGTCGAGGTTCGCTTGCGAACACTTCATTTTTATTTTAAGCCGTGCTTTGACAGCCCAATAAAAGCATTAAAATAGCTAATAAGGCACTCAATGCAATCTTTAAAAAAAGCTTAGTAAAACTATTTGCACAATAACAAACCTATCCATATTCACTATTTTAATTAACTTAATAATCAGTTAATGCATCTGTCTGTGTTCTGATATTCGACGCTTTAGCGCGCTTAAGTCCAGCTTGAAGGAATATCGGATATATTTTTTTGGATATTTCGTCGCGTTCATAGGTGGTTGCAAAATGGCTTGGAAAAGTCAATTGCAGCTGCTCAAGTGATTGCTCTGGTGTTTTTTGAGCTGTATCTAATAGAGCCTGTAAAAAGCTAATTGGTTGGGTTAGTTGAGCTTTTTGTAGTGCTGGTCCGTGGCCAGGTAGTAATTTTTTTATGTTTTTATTTTGTTTTATTTTCTTAAGTACCTCAAGCCAAGAGGCTAAATTACCCTGCCCAGGGTACGGTAGGTAGTCAATAATATCGCCGCCTAATAACACGCCTTCTTGCGGGGCAAATAAAGTTAAGTCGGCATTAGTTTGGGCTTGGTAAGCTTTAAGTTCTACTGGGTAATTACCTAAATCAAGAGTAAGGCTTTGGGCCACCGTTATTGCTGGTGGTTGTAATGAGTATTTTCGAAAGCGCAGTAAGCGTTTTTTAGCTTTATTAAGTTTAGTGCGCCAAGCTGCTTGTTGTTCTTTTGGCTGTTCAGCTAAACGCTGGTAGCTTAACTCTATACTTTGCTCATAACTGTCTAGCTTGTCAGTGAATGCAGTTTTCACCTTATTGAATTCTGCATTAATTGCAGGGTGCACAATTAATTTTGCATCTTTAAAGTAGTGTTGTAATACAGCCATTCCAAGTAGATGATCATCATGATAATGACTGGCAACTAAATAGCACAGTGGCGTTTTGAGGCGTTTTTTTAGTTTAACTACCATCCGTTCTACGTTGCTAAAATCACCACTGGCATCAAATACCAGCGCGCACTCATCGCCTTCAATAACGATTTGGTTAGAATCATAAAAGCGCAGCGGTTCAGGCTGTTGTAAAAAGTTTATGTGTGGGGTTATTTGCTGCCAAGTTACTGCATTTATGGGTAAGCTTATGAAGATAACAACACTTACTATGAGTTGTTTTTTTAGCATGATAAAAAAAGGCGATGACACGACGCTTAGTCAATCGCCATTAGCGGTGCAAGCATGTTATTTATCACCTAAATAATCGGTGAGTTTATCAATAAGTAGATCTTGCTGGTGCTCGGCTGAAATTTGCTGATTTTTAGTCTCAAGTAATTCGTGGCTAATATTAAGCGCAGCCATGAGTAGTGCTTTTTGGTCGTTACGGACAGCGGAGCGTTGCTTCATTTGGTCAACTAAGTCATTAAGATGTTTTGCTGCTGCGATCAATGCATCTTCTTGCCCTTTAGGGCAAGCAAATTGCTGCTCTTTACCGAGCAGCTTTACCATAACTCGCTGATTTTCCAAATCAGACATTAGCTTGCCTGGTTAGCGCTTTGCAACTTGTCTAGTAAACCTGCTAATGCTGTATTGGTTTCTTTTTGCTTTTCGTCGCTATCAAGTACTTCAAGCTGTAATGTTTCATTTTCATCAATCAATTTTGAATGCTGAGCTTTTAGCTCATTAAACTGGCTTTCAAGTTGATTGTTACGACTAATTAATTGGTCGATCAGTTGTTCGAGTTGAGGAAGAGTGTCGTTGTTCATTAATGCGCTCATATAACTGTGATTAAAGTCTTGCAAATGTAAAACAAAGTTACTTGATATGCCAGCATTTACGCTTGTTTTAGCTGATTTTTATTTATAATTAAGGAATAATTCAGCTATTATGCTTTTTCATTCAGAAATGGTTCACCTTAAGTTGCCAATGCACAGTGCTTATGGTTCACTACTTTTATCAACTAGTTCATAGCGAAAATAAAATATGCTCAGTTACCGACATTCATTTCATGCGGGAAACCCTGCTGATGTCCTCAAGCATTTAGTACTGGCCGAAGTGTTAAATTACCAAACAATTAAAGATAAGCCTCTTGATTATATAGACACTCATTCAGGAGCTGGCTTTTTTGAGCTTGCCAGTAGTGATGCCCAAAAAACACAAGAGTACCAAGAAGGAATTGCTAAGCTGTGGCAACATACTAGCGATAATGAAGGGTTGAATGACTACATTTCGTTGATTAAGTCTTTTAATCATGGGCAGCTTGAGTTTTATCCGGGGTCACCTAAAGTTGCAGAGCGTTTTTTACGTCGTCAAGATAAAGGGTGGTTTTTTGAGCTTCACCCACGAGATTTAACCTTGCTTGAAGATAATATGCAAGGTAGGCGCTCTATTCGAATGCGTGGTGAAAACGGCTTTGCTGGTTTAATTGGTTTATTGCCACCGGCTTCACGGCGAGCTTGCGTGCTAATTGACCCTCCTTATGAAGTGAAAGACGATTACGACACGGTGATTAAAACAATCGTTCAAGCATACCAACGATTCGCTACGGGTACATATATGATTTGGTATCCAGTGGTTGACCGAGAGCGCATTGAGCGTATGGAGACGGGGTTAGTTGAGTCGGGAATTCGTAATATTCAGTTATTTGAACTAGCAACCGAGGCAGACACGGATGTACATGGTATGACTGCGTCAGGAATGATTGTAATTAATCCGCCCTGGAAGCTAAAGCAAACTATGGATAAGGTGTTGCCTGAGCTCGTTGAGTTACTGAGCCAACCAAGTGGTTTTTATCGCAGTGAGCTGCTGGTAGACGAGTAAAGTACCTCTGTTAAAACAAAACGCCCAGCAAATTAGCTGGGCGTTTTTAGTTAATAGATATTAATTAGTTTAGGTGGTTTAGTTAAAGTACGTGGCTTTAAAAGTAGCTAACTGCTCACCTTCTTTATCTTTTAAAATCAACGATTCACCACTAATGTGCCACTGTGTGGCATTATTTAATACACTAGACATTGCCGCTTCTTGATCCATGTTTTCATGACACATTTTTTTAGTTGCAGCTATGTGATCAAAGGTTACTGTCTGTTCGCTCACTTTATAACTACCGCTAAAGTTATTACAACCTAAAAAGCCATGTGCCTTATCGTCATTACTAAATTGAATGAATGGTTCTTTTGTAGTAACAGTGACATCATCACCCGCTAGAGTGATTGCTTTCCAGTAGGTATTTGCTAAATCTACATCTGGTTTTTGATTTACTTTTGTTACCACAATTTTGTATGGATTAGTTTGTGCATCTGCTGCAAAAGGATCGTTATTGCTGGTTGTGGTGTAGAGAAGCTCACCATTATTTTCAATACGCGCGCTAATACTATAGCTTAGTGATTTATTAATTTTATTGGTATCGTATACTAGATCTACCGTGTAAGGAGGAGCACCATTTAAATCAATAACTTGCTGGCTAATAGTGGTTGCTTTAGTGTCCATTTTAGATACGTCTACAAGCGTTACTTTTAGCTGCGAATTAGGTGCAACCATGCTGCGATCTAAATAACTGACTTCTGCTGTTATTGTCGCTGTTGATTCTACTTGCGTTGATTCTGCAGTGTTTTTAGTATCATTACATCCAGATAATAGTAATGCACCCGTAGCTAAAAAGCTGAGCCCTGCTACCGACTTTAACATTGAACTTGGCTTACGCTTAAACATTGTTGTTCCTTTAATCATAACTGGATTATTTTGTAGAATGATAGTAACTAGTTACTTAATCAATACTTAATTAAGTAATAGAAATCAGCTAATTGTTGTTAAAATGCATAAAAAAGGGTGCTTATACACCCTAAATAAATGTTCATTTTTTAACATACTTAGTTAGGATAACAATTCGCTGGCCGTCAACGCGCCCTTCAATATGCTCGGGGTTACTGGTTAAGCCGATATTACGCACTGCGGTGCCGCGTTTTGCTGTAAGGCTACTGCCCTTAACATCAAGGTCTTTAATTAGGGTTACCGAATCACCCGCTTGTAAAACAACTCCATTGCTGTCTACGTGTTTAATATCATCTTCTTCTGCTAGTGCAATTTTGGCCCAAGTAAGCGTTTCTTCTTCTAAGTAAATCATATCGAGTGCATCTTGCGCCCAGCCGTTATCAGCTGCTAAACGTGCAAGCATTCTGTAAGCCACTACTTGCACCGCAGGTACTTGGCTCCACATACTGTCGTTTAAGCAGTGCCAGTGATTTGGGGTCAGCTTTGCGTCATTTTCGATTTGGCTTTTACAGGTTTGGCAAGTATAAATACATTTATCTGAGTGTGCTTCTGTAACAGGCGGTACTTCATATACACTAAGGTTGTCTGTTGAACTACAAAGCTCACACTGATTATTACTACGTTCGATTAAGGCTTGTTCAATGCTCATATTGGGGTTCTATAAGTTTAAGGAGTATTTTTCGCTATTATAGCAATCATCAGTAAAATGCGAAATAACCTTATTTGCAGTGAGGGTATTTTCATCATGTTATTTTTGTCTAGGTAATGATTATAAACTTAACTATACTCAGATAAAGCAAGTTATTTGATTGCTAACATTAATAAATCCATTGGACTTTACTTAAAGTAGTACGTTAACGGGAACCTAAATGGCTAAAGAGGGTGTTTTGGAGCCAATTCCAAAGGTAGTAACGCAGTACATAGCAAGGCAGCCTATCTTTGATGCTGAGCAAAATCTTTATGCGTACGAACTGTTGTATCGAGACTCTACCGATAATGCTTTTCCTATGGGCACCACCGATGGACAAGCTACTGGACGACTATTTTTTAATGCGTTGATGCTGATTGGTCTTGAAAAGCTGGTGGCTAATTACCCTGCATTTATTAATTTTTCGTCGGATGCTTTACTTGAAGGTTTTCCAAAGCTTTTACAGCCTAGTAACACCGTTATCGAGATAGTTGAGCGCGCTGATAAAATCGCAGAAGTGGCGAAGCGAGTTAAAGCATTAAAAAAAGAAGGTTATTTGTTTGCACTTGATGACTACGATGGTGATGAAAAATGGCAACCATTACTGCCTCTAGTTAATTATATAAAGCTGGAAGTTGTTGAGCCGGTTATAAAAACGAATATGGAAATCAGAAAGCTCAAGCAGCTTTATCCTGATGTAAAAATAGTTGTTGAGCGGATTGAAACGCATCAACAATTTTTACAGTTAAAAGCAGCAGGATGTGACCTATTTCAAGGTTTTTTCTTTTCTCGCCCTGAAATGCTTTCTTATTCTAATATTGAGCCCTCAAAATTAGCTGTGTTCGAACTGTTACGATGTACCTCTAATACCAATATTAACTTTGACCAAGTCCAGCAAAAGGTATCTCGAGATGTAGGGCTTACAGCAAGGGTATTAAAGTTAGCTAATGCTCGTTCTGGTAATAAAAACTTGGTTATTAAGTCTATTTCGCAAGCCGTTACTTATTTAGGCGAAGATGCTATGCGGCAATTTATTCGAGTGCTGGCATTAGGTGAGCTAGGTGTTGATAAACCCTCTGAACTTACTAAAACTGGATTAATTAGAGCATACTTTATTGCATCTATTTTAAGCCTTGGCAGTAAAGAAATAGCTGAGCAAGGTTATTTAGTCGGATTAATGTCGGTACTCGATGCCATATTAGATATAGAACTTGATGCCATAGCCAAAGAGTTTACTTTAGGAGCAGATCTTTCTAGCGCATTACTTAGTTTTGATGGCGTGTTAGGCGGCGCACTTCAATTAGTTAAAGCTGTTGAAGAAGAAAATTGGCCGTTAGCTACTAAATTGCTTGAAACCATCCGTCCTGCATCTGGTATCGATGAAGTGCATAACACTATGCTAAGTGCGCGGAAATACGCTGACGAAGTGCTAGCTTCTATGATTGCGTCTGGCTGAATTCACTGTGGCTATGTCTTTCGCTATAATGAGATTCAATTATTGTTTATGAGTTAAAGTTATGCGTTCGTTATTTAGTGTGTTATCGGTGATTATTGCATTAGGGTTATTACTTCCAGGGGTAACTCAGCCCGTACTTACGCTTGAGGGGAAAATTGATAAATCAAAGCTAGCGCAAACCGGCATTAATATGTTGGCCGACGAAGGTAACCACAATACTCGTAATATGTTGTCGATGGCCTCAAGTATGCTTGGCCTTGATAAACTTGAAGGTGAAGTGAGCGCTTATAAAAAAACGCGTAGTATTTGGGGAACAGTAAACGAGTTGGCCAAAAATAATAATTACTTAGTTGCCGTCTTGATTGGGCTGTTTTCAATTGTGATCCCGACGCTAAAATTACTGATGCAATTACTGCATTGCTTTTTACCCGTGAGTAGATTTAAGCAAGTGCTCGGTCAAGTTATACAAGGCTTAAGTAAGTGGAGTATGGTGGACGTATTTGTAATTGCCTTAATTGTGGCGTATTTAGCGGGTAATGCGGATGGCCAGATGGGGGAATTAATTAATGTGGATGCTGAGCTTGGTGTTGGCTTTTGGTATTTTACTGGCTATTGTTTATTTGCTGTTGCTGCGAGTCACTTGATTAGTGTTGAAGAAAAATAGTTAAACATTTGTATTAACCAGCAAGTTACCATAAACTTCGCTGAATATTGAGTCTGCCTTATAAAAGGTGTTTTTTGCAGCGCATTTACCTTAGTTTACTGACACTTTGCTTGTTACTCACTTTAGTGGGTCAAGCTGTTGCGTCTGTATCTATGGTGTGTGAAATGCCGCATATGAGCCACAGCCAGAAAAATAATAACAGTGAAAACCAACATAATATAATGTCTGCGGGCATGATGAATATAGACTGTTGTGATGATGACACCATTGTAAAAAAAGAGTGTGGTTGTCCTGCAAGTGCGTGTAATGCGCATTCAATACTTAATATCGAAGCTTCATTTTTACTTGCTTTATCAGCATCTGAAAAAGTACAGCTTTACCTTCCCCAACATCAACACCTTATAACACGATCTTTATATCGCCCCCCTATGTCTGCGTAATTGCAGGATAGGTGTGTTCAAAATTTATAATATATCGATTTAACACTTCTTTTCTGCCTCTGAATTAATCATTTTTTAATTTTAGTGGAGTAAGTGATGAATCACTTCAGCGCAGTAAAAGTCAGTTTCTTTGCTTTAATGCTTGGAACTGCAATTTCCGTACATAGTAATCAAAAACAAAGTAATGGGCTTAGCCTTGACAAAGCGCTTACCTATGCGCTCAGTAACGAGCCTTGGCTGAGCGCCAGTAAGCATCGCCAAGCAGCCGTCATTGCACAAAGCCTAGTTGCTGGCACCTTACCCGATCCTGTACTCAGCGTGGGATTAATGAACTTACCTACCGGTGGTTTTTCTTTAGAACAAGAAGGCATGACCCAGCTAAAAGTAAGGCTTAGCCAGAAGTTTAGCCGCGGCAATAGCCTAGAATTGCAGCAGCAAGTATTAGCTCAATCAGCACAGCAATACTCCTGGCTACGCGCCGATCGCGTTGCTCAAGTAAAAGTGATTGTGATTGAGTCATGGCTAAATGCCTTTCGAGCTCAGCAAAGCATTAAGTTAATTGAGCAAGATAAAAGCTTATTTACTCAGCTTATTGATATTACTGAATCAAGTTATGCCAGCTCAGTGGGTAATACTCGCCAGCAAGATATTATTCGTGTTCAATTAGAGTTAACCCGATTGGAAGACAAACTTATCGTGCTTGAGCAGCAGTTCGAAAGTGCTAAAAAACGCTTAACGCAATGGCTTCCAATATCTATGTTAACGCAGCCTGTCAGTGCTAAGCGTCAAGATATCGCAGCGCTTGTTGATTTTGAAAACCTTGATCTTTCACAGTTAATGTCACTATTAATGGCGCATCCGGCAATTGTTGCGATTGATAAAACGGTATCTGCAAAGCAAACCGAAATTACACTAGCTGAGCAAAGTTACAAGCCACAATTTGACGTGAATATGGATTATGGCTATCGCGATGATACCCAAATGGGCGACTCCCGAGCTGATTTATTCTCTGTTGGCGTGAGTATTGATTTGCCCCTGTTTACCGATAAGCGTCAAGATCAGCAAGTCAATGCTGCTATCGCTAGTGCTGAGGCGGTAAAGACCGATAAATTAATTGCGTTACAAAAGTTAAAAGGTATGTATTTTAAAGAGTTTAGTCAGTTGGCTAGATTAAAAAAGCGTGGCGCGCTTTATCAAACTTCATTACTGCCACAAATGGCAGAGCAAACACAAGTCACTTTAAATGCGTATACCCGTGATTACGGTGAATTTTCCGAGGTTATGCGTGCACGTATCAGCGAACTAAACGCTAAAATTGATGCGTTAAATATCAATATTGATCAACAAATTATTATTGCCCGCCTGAATTATTATGCCAGTAGTAAAGATGCTGCAGTAATGCGTGAGCAAAGAGCGGAGCAAAACCATGAACTCTAATATTAAACTATTAATTGCAGCCTTAGTCGGTGCGGGGCTTGCTGGTCTTATGCTTAACTTTATGCATGCGACACCCCCTATGAGCGAAAACCACGCTGATAAAAAGCCGCTTTACTGGGTTGCGCCAATGGACAGTAATTATCGTCGTGATGAGCCAGGCCAGTCTCCTATGGGAATGGATTTAATTCCAGTTTATGAAAAAAGTAGCAGCTCAGCACAAAATGACCCTGGTGCCGTCACAATTTCCCCTGCCGTGGTTAATAACTTAGGTGTTAGAACTGCAAAGGTGCAGCTACAAGCTTTGCAAAGCGAAGTGAAAACTGTGGGGTATGTGCAATATAACCAAGATCAGCTTGTGCATATTCACCCGCGCGTAGAAGGCTGGTTAGAAACGTTATTTGTTAAAGCTGCTGGTGAGCAAGTAGCGCAAGGTGAGCCGTTGTATACGTTGTACTCTCCGCAATTAGTGAGTGCTCAAGAAGAGTTTATGTTAGCGGTTAATCGTAATAACACAGTACTTATTCGCGCCGCTAAAGCTCGCTTAAAATCATTGAATGTATCAGACGGCTTCATTGAGCGTTTACAACGTAATAAAAACATTATGCAAAATATTACTTTCTATGCACGTCAAAGTGGTGTCGTTGAAGAGCTCAATATACGCGAAGGCTTTTATGTTAAACCTGACACATCGATGATGAGTATTGGCAAGTTGGATGAGGTGTGGGTTGAAGCTGAAGTATTTGAACGCCAAGCCGAGCTTATTAGCGTGGGTTTACCTGTCACTATGCGTCTTGATTACTTAGCCGGACAAAGCTGGCAAGGGAAAGTGGATTATATTTATCCGACGCTTGATGCTAATAACCGTACCCTACGAGTAAGGCTGCGGTTTATTAATAAAGATCACCAATTAAAGCCCAATATGTTTGCTCAAGTAACTATTCATGCCAAATCTGATGCCAAGCAGATGATTGTGCCTAGAGAAGCTGTGATCCGCACCGGGAGTCAAAATAGAGTTGTAGTGGCGTTAGGCGAAGGGCGCTTTAAATCGGTGGCAGTAAAACTTGGCCGCAGTGATAGCAATAATACTGTTATTTTAGCTGGTCTTAAACATGATGATGAAGTGGTGATCTCTGCGCAATTTTTAATTGATTCTGAGTCGAGTAAAAGCTCCGACTTTAAACGCATGCAAGCTCCTATGAAAGATAAAGCAATGACAGATATGAAAAGTAATAGTCGCAGTATGAAAATGGCCAACTCAGCCACTGTAAATGGCACCATTAATAGTATTAATAAAGCCCAGCGCACAGCTACCATTAACCGTGATGCTATACCAAAATGGCACCGCGATTCTGCCATCATGGAATTTGTATTTGCTGGCAATATTGATTTAGAAAACCTCAGTGCAGCGCAGCAAGTAAGTTTTACCTTTAGTTTGCAAAACAGCGAGTTTGTTATTAGTGATATTAACCCTTTAATGATCATGCAACCGCATGATGCGCACTAGGAGGTAATATGATAGCTGCAGTAATACGTTGGTCTGTTACTAATCGCTTTTTTGTACTGTTACTTACAGCCATAGTGATTGGTGGTGGGATTTTTTCAGTAAAAAATACCCCCGTTGATGCTTTGCCTGACTTATCAGATGTACAAGTCATTATAAAAACCTCATATCCAGGGCAAGCCCCGCAAGTAGTGCAAGATCAAGTCACATTTCCAGTCACTACTGCGATGTTGTCGGTACCGGGCGCTGAAACAGTGCGTGGCTTTTCATTTTTTGGTGACTCGTACGTCTATGTCATTTTTGACGAAGATACTGACTTATATTGGGCGCGTAGCCGGGTTCAAGAATATTTAGGTCAAGTGGCAAGTCGTTTACCACAAACAGCTAGTGCGGAGCTTGGCCCCGATGCAACCGGTGTAGGCTGGGTTTATTTATATGCGTTGGTGGATAAAACCGGTCAGCACGATATTAGTCAACTACGAAGCTTACAAGATTGGTTTTTAAAATTTGAATTACAAACCGTACCGGGAGTATCAGAAGTTGCCTCAGTGGGCGGCATGGTTAAGCAGTATCAAGTAAGCGTTGAGCCAGATAAGCTGCGCGCTTATGGTATACCGCTGAGCTTAATTCAAACGGCTATTAAGCAAGGTAATCAAGAAATGGGCGCATCAGTACTCGAAATGGCTGAAGCTGAATATATGGTTACCAGTACAGGATATATTCAAAGTATTGCTGACTTAGAAGCGATACCGCTGGGCGTTAATGCCAATGGCACTGCACTGCAGCTGGGAGATGTAGCTGATATTCGCCTTGGGCCACAAATGCGTCGCGGCATTGCCGAGCTTAACGGCAAAGGCGAAGTAACTGGTGGCGTAGTGGTCATGCGCTTTGGCGAAAATGCGCAAAAAACCATAAAACGGGTTAAAGAAAAGCTTGAGACTCTAAAAAAAGGCTTACCGGATGGCGTTGAAATAGTTTCCGTTTACGATCGTTCAAATTTGATCAAAAATGCGGTAGATAACCTCACCAGTAAATTACTTGAAGAGCTTGTTGTTGTAGCGCTAGTGTGTGTGGTGTTTTTGTTTCATGTGCGCTCATCATTGGTGGCTATTATTACTTTGCCACTGGGTATTTTAACTGCATTTATTATTATGTATTGGCAAGGGATTAATGCCAATATTATGTCGCTTGGTGGTATTGCCATTGCTATGGGGGCCATGACCGATGGCGCTATTGTGATGATTGAAAATATGCACAAACACATGGAAAAAACGCCACTAACCGACGAAAACCGCTGGCAAGTTGTTACTGATGCTGCAAGCGAGGTGGGCCCAGCTTTATTTTTCAGTTTGTTGATCATTACTGTAAGTTTTATGCCGGTATTTATTTTACAGGCCCAAGAAGGGCGGATGTTTTCACCTCTGGCGTATACAAAAACCTATGCTATGGCCGCCTCTGCAGGGCTTGCTATTACTTTAGTGCCAGTATTAATGGGCTATTTTATTCGCGGTAAAGTGATTTCAGAGCATAAAAACCCAGTTAATCGCTTATTAATCGGCGCTTATAAACCATTATTGAGTATGGTGTTGAAGTTTCCAAAAATTACCTTGCTGGTCGCTCTGTTGGTCACGTTAATAGGTTTTTATCCC
>NZ_JBQSVO010000013.1:0-45400 GCF_052376275.1 Pseudoalteromonas sp. AOP7-A1-14
TAAGAAAACTTGAAATAAAGCACTTTTCGCTGAATATTTGAGCTAAACGGTCAAAAACACAACTAAAAGACACTCATTAACCATATCAAAGAGTCCAATCTATCTATTATTTCACTAAACTAAGTACCTAAAGTATGCTATTTAAATGCCCGCATTATCGAAAGATCCTTGATTTTTGACAGTTTGATCAAAAATACCTTTTAGATATTAATACTAATAATTTTTATGTTACTAGCATTGTTCAAGTAGCTCACTTTTGTAACTAGGAGTCCCTGACAGATACTTAGCACATAATTACTAAGATACGACAACATGGATGTAGAAGGAAAAGTAATATAGGAGCAATAGCCAAGAACAATTATATGACATGATTTTGTTATTCAATTATTGATTAACAGTTCTAAGTTTATGCAAAAAGGCGTGTGTTAATATAGATTGGTCGATAAGTTTTAGACATTAAAAAGCCGAGCATATAGCTCGGCTTTTTGGTATCTCTTTAAGACTTACTCTGCAGACTGCGCGTCTTCTTGAACTTCTTCGTTTGTCGCTGGGCGACCTACAAGTTCAATATAAGCCATTGGTGCATTATCACCAGTACGGAAGCCACACTTAATAATACGAGTGTAACCACCTGGGCGATCCGCGTTACGAGGACCGATTTCACTGAATAACTTACCAACTACTTCATTATCACGCGTGCGAGCAAACGCTAAACGGCGATTTGCTACACTGTCAGTCTTAGCCAGTGTGATTAAAGGTTCAATTACACGGCGTAACTCTTTCGCTTTTGGCAAAGTAGTTTTGATGATTTCATGTTTCACCAAAGAACCTGCCATATTGCTGAACATCGCTTTACGATGGCTACTGTTACGGTTTAATTGACGACCACTCTTACGATGGCGCATGACCCTATCCTTCTAACTAAACTAATATAGTGATTTAGATTATTCAGCTAGGCTTGCAGGCGGCCAATTTTCTAGGCGCATACCTAGAGAAAGACCACGTGAAGCTAGCACGTCTTTAATTTCAGTTAGAGACTTCTTACCTAAATTAGGCGTTTTAAGAAGCTCAACTTCAGTGCGTTGAACTAAATCACCGATATATTGAATTTGCTCGGCTTTCAAACAGTTTGCTGAACGTACTGTTAGTTCAAGATCATCAACTGGACGAAGCAGAATAGGATCGAATTCTGGCTTCTCTTCTTTCTCTTCTGGCTCAGTTACATCACGTAAATCTACGAATGCATCTAATTGCTCAGCTAAGATAGTAGACGCACGGCGGATCGCTTCTTCAGGATCTAAGGTGCCGTTTGTTTCCATATCAATGATTAACTTGTCTAAGTCTGTACGTTGCTCAACACGGGCTGATTCAACCGAGTACGCAATACGTTCAACTGGGCTGAATGATGCATCAAGCAACAATCTACCAATTGGACGCTCATCGTCATCAGAGGATAAACGACTAGATGCCGGCACATAACCGCGACCGCGTTCAACACGAATACGCATGCTGATCTCGCTGCTATCTGTCGTTAAATGACAAATAACGTGATCTGGGTTAGCGATTGTTACGTCGCCATCGTGCTGAATATCTGCCGCAGTCACAGGGCCTACACCAGATTTAGCCAGGGTCAGAAAAACCTCATCTTTGCCTTCTAACGTTACTGCTAGACCTTTAAGGTTTAACAGAATTTCAATGATGTCTTCTTGTACACCCTCTTTCGCGCTGTACTCATGCAATACACCGTCGATTTCAACTTCAGTTACTGCACATCCAGGCATAGACGAAAGCAGTATACGGCGTAAGGCATTACCCAGAGTATGACCGAAGCCACGCTCTAGTGGTTCTAAAACTACTTTAGAACGCGTTGGGTTAATAGCGTCGATATCGACTAACCTTGGTTTTAGAAATTCTGTAACAGAACCCTGCATTTTATCCTCTCTTAACTCTTAACTTTACTTAGAGTAAAGTTCGACGATTAGTTGTTCATTAATGTCCGCAGACAGGTCTGAACGCTCTGGTAGGCGTTTGAAATTACCTTCCATTTTCTTACCGTCAACTTCAACCCAAGTCGGCTTTTCACGTTGCTCAGCCAACTCTAGAGCAGCGATGATGCGTGCTTGTGTTTTTGACTTCTCACGAATTACTACTACATCTTCTGCAGAAATTACGAAAGAAGGAATGTTCACAACACGACCATTAACTAAAATCGCTTTGTGGCTTACTAACTGACGTGCTTCTGCGCGTGTGCTAGCAAAACCCATACGATATACAACATTGTCTAAACGTTGCTCTAAAAGCTGTAACAAGTTTTCACCTGTATTACCTTTAAGGCGAGCAGCTTCTTTATAATAGTTACGGAATTGCTTTTCTAATACACCGTAGATACGACGTACTTTTTGCTTTTCACGTAATTGTAAACCGTAATCAGATAAGCGACCTTTACGAGCGCCGTGCTGACCAGGTGCAGTCTCAAGTTTACACTTAGAGTCGATAGCTCTTACGCCGCTCTTAAGGAACAGGTCAGTACCTTCACGACGACTCAGCTTGAGCTTAGGGCCCAAATATCTTGCCATGTTATTTCTCCTAACCTATTGTTAAACGCGACGTTTCTTCGGTGGACGACAACCATTATGTGGTATAGGCGTCACGTCAGTAATGTTGGTAATACGGTAACCAGCAGCATTCAAAGCACGTACAGCAGATTCACGACCTGGACCTGGACCTTTGATGAAAACTTCTAGATTTTTTAAACCGTATTCTTGAGCAGCAGTACCTGCACGCTCTGCAGCAACCTGAGCAGCAAATGGTGTAGATTTACGTGAACCACGGAAACCTGAACCACCGGCAGTAGCCCATGATAGTGCATTACCTTGACGGTCGGTAATCGTTACAATAGTGTTGTTGAAAGACGCATGAACATGAGCCATACCATCAGCAACTTGCTTTTTAACCTTTTTACGACGAATTGGTGTCTTAGCCATAATACTATCCCCTTATCGCTTAATAGGCTTACGAGGACCCTTACGGGTACGCGCATTAGTCTTAGTTCTTTGACCACGTAGTGGTAAAGAGCGACGGTGACGTAGGCCACGGAAACAACCAAGGTCCATAAGGCGCTTGATATTCAATGTAATTTCACGACGAAGATCACCTTCTACAGTGTACTTGCCAACTGCTTCACGCAGTACATCAAGTAGTTCATCTGAAAGTTCACCGATTTTTTTGGTCTCGGCGATACCAGTCGCTGCTAAGATTTCCTTAGAGCGAGTCTTACCTATGCCATAAATAGCAGTTAAACCAATAACTGCATGTTTATGATCAGGGACGTTAATGCCAGCGATACGGGCCACTAACACATCTCCTATAGTTGAATTTGGTAATCATAAGTTTGAAAAGCCCGTAAGGATACTCAAACGAAGACCAAATCACAATTAAAAACACAGGCCGAGAAACCTCAGCCTGCACGACTGTTTAATTAGCCTTGCCTTTGCTTATGCTTTGGCTCACTGCAAATTACACGTACAACACCGGCACGTTTAATAACTTTACAGTTACGGCATATTTTCTTAACGGAAGCACGTACTTTCATTGCTCAACTCCGTAAACTGACCTTAACGACCATAGCCTTTAAGGTTCGCTTTTTTCAGCACAGAATCATATTGATGAGACATCATATGATTTTGTACTTGTGCCATAAAGTCCATGATCACAACAACGATAATCAAAATTGATGTACCGCCGAAGTAGAATGGCGTTTGCCATGCCATGGTCATGAATTCAGGCACCAGACAGATAAAGGTTATATACAAAGCACCTGCCAATGTCAGGCGTGTCATCACTTTATCAATGTATTTCGATGTCTGCTCACCCGGACGAATACCTGGGATAAATGCGCCAGATTTTTTCAGGTTATCTGCTGTTTCACGCGGGTTAAATACCAACGCTGTATAGAAAAAGCAGAAGAAGATAATAGCCGCTGCTAAAACTAATGCATACAAAGGTTGACCTGGAGTCAACGTTGTAGCAATGGCTTGTAGCACATCAGCGACAGGACCTTCACCCTGGCCGAACCAGCTGGCAATAGTACCAGGGAACAGTATTATACTGCTAGCAAAGATTGGTGGAATAACACCCGCCATGTTTACTTTTAGTGGTAAATGCGTGCTTTGAGCAGCAAATACCTGACGACCTTGTTGGCGCTTTGCGTAGTTAACGACGATACGACGTTGGCCACGTTCAAAGAACACTACAAGATAAGTAACAGCGAATACAATTACAGCAACCATCAACAGTACAAAAACATTCAGATCACCTTGGCGCGCCATCTCAACTGTCGAACCAATAGCAGACGGCAGGTTAGCTACTATACCAACAAATATTAGAACCGAGATACCGTTACCGATACCGCGCTCTGTTATTTGTTCGCCCAACCACATAAGGAACATAGTACCGGTTACTAAACTCACCACTGCGGTGAAGTAGAATCCTATACCTGGGTTAACAACTAACCCGTCCATCATACCCGGTAAGCTTGTGGCAATACCGATTGATTGGATAGTAGCAAGCAAAAGCGTGCCATAGCGTGTGTACTGGCTAATTTTCTTACGCCCTTGTTCACCCTCTTTCTTAAGCTCTATAAACGGCGGATACATATGCGTTAATAGTTGCGTAATAATCGATGCTGTGATGTACGGCATAATACCCAGTGCTAACACTGAAGCTCGCTCAAGCGCACCACCACTGAACATGTTGAACATTTCAACAATGGTGCCCTTTTGTTGCTCGAAGAAATCGGCAAGTACAGCGGCGTCAATCCCAGGGATCGGCACAAATGAACCTAGACGGTAAATAATGATAGCGCCTAATACGAACAGTAGTCGACGCTTCAATTCCGAAAGTCCACCTTGTGCACTTTGCATATCTTGACCTGGTTTAGCCATTACTACTTCCTTAGTCTTCTACCTTGCCTCCGGCAGCTTCAATAGCTTCGCGAGCACCTTTTGAGGCTTTAAGGCCTTTAACGGTAACTGCGCGTGAAACTTCGCCAGATTTAACAACTTTTACGAACTGAACGTTCTTTTTAACTAGACCAGCTGCTTGTAACGCACTTAGGTCTACCACATCGCCTTCAACTTTAGCGATTTCGTATAGGTTTATCTCTGCAGATACAAATGATTTGCGAGAAGAGAAACCGAACTTAGGCAGACGACGTTGCATAGGCATTTGACCGCCCTCAAAACCAACGCGTACTTTACCGCCAGAACGTGACTTTTGACCTTTGTGACCACGACCACCAGTCTTACCAAGACCAGAACCGATACCACGACCAACACGTTTACCAGCAGATTTTGATCCTGCAGCAGGAGAAAGTGTATTCAAATGCATTCGAATTACCCCTCAACCTTAACCATGTATGAAATACGGTTAATCATACCACGTACACATGCTGTATCTTCCAATTCAACAGTGTGATTGATACGACGTAAACCAAGACCGCGTAATGTAGCTTTATGTTTCGGTAAACGACCGATAGAGCTCTTTACTTGTGTTACTTTTACAGTTTTATTAGCCATGGTTTACCCCAAAATCTCGTCTACTCGAAGACCACGTTTTGCAGCAATCGACTCAGGAGAGTTCATGTTCTCAAGAGCTGAGATCGTTGCACGTACAACGTTGATCGGGTTAGTAGAACCGTAACATTTAGAAAGTACGTTCTGCACACCAGTAACTTCAAGTACTGCACGCATAGCACCACCTGCAATGATACCAGTACCTTCAGAGGCTGGTTTCATAAACACTTGTGAGCCAGCATGACGTCCCTTAACAGGATGCTGTAATGTGTTGCCATTTAGGTCTACATTGATCATGTTACGACGTGCTTTTTCCATTGCTTTTTGAATAGCAGCTGGAACTTCACGTGCTTTACCATAACCGAAACCTACTTTGCCTGCGCCGTCACCAACTACTGTTAGTGCAGTGAAGCTAAAGATACGACCACCTTTAACTACTTTAGACACACGGTTCACCGCGATTAGCTTTTCAGCTAAATCAGGCTGTTGTTGCTTTGCTTCTACGTTAGCCATTGTCTACTCCTAGAATTGCAAACCGGCTTCACGCGCTGCATCTGCAAGCGCCTTCACACGGCCGTGATATTTAAAGCCACTGCGATCAAAAGCAAGTTTTTCAATGCCTTTGTCAGCCGCACGTTCTGCAACCGCTTTACCAACTGCTTGTGCAGCTGAAACGTTGCCTGTGCCTTTAACTGTTTCGCTAATAGCTTTCTCAACAGTAGAAGCAGCAGCCAGTACATTACCCTCAGCATTAACTACTTGAGCATAAATGTGACGTGGCGTGCGGTGGATAACAAGACGCGTTGTGCCTTGTTCAATATAATTTCTACGAGTGCGTTTAGCACGACGTAGACGAGCTGTTTTTTTATCCATCGTCTTACCTTACTTCTTCTTAGCCTCTTTACGGCGTACATTCTCATCTGAATAACGAACACCTTTACCTTTATAAGGCTCAGGTTGACGATATGCACGAATGTTAGCAGCTGTTTGACCAACTAACTGCTTGTCTACGCCCTTAACTAGAACTTCTGTTTGGCTTGGAGTTTCAATCGTAATTCCTTCAGGAACTTCGAAATTAACTGGATGCGAGAAACCAAGTGTTAAGTCTAAAACTTTACCCTTAGCTGCTGCACGGTAACCAACGCCTACTAACTGAAGCTTCTTCTCGTAACCTTCATGCGTACCAACAACCATGTTGTTGATTAGAGCACGAGCAGTACCTGCTTGAGCCCATGCACTTGCTACGTCTTCACGAGGTAAAGTTGTAATAACGTTGTCGTTAAGTTGTACTTCAACAGCTGAGTTGATAGTACGCGTTAATTCACCGTTTTTGCCTTTAACTGTGATGTCCTGGCCTTTTAATGTAACTTCTACACCGGCAGGAACATTAATTGGTGCCTTTGCTATGCGAGACATAGTTCCCCTCCGATTAAGCTACAAAACCAATGATTTCACCACCAACACCAGCACTGCGTGCGGCGCGGTCTGTCATTAGGCCTTTAGAAGTTGATACGATAGCGATACCAAGACCACCCATTACCGTAGGTAATGTGTCACGTTTCTTATAGATACGTAGACCAGGGCGGCTAACACGCTGGATATTTTCAATAACAGCTTTGCCTTCGAAGTATTTCAACTCGATAGAAAGCTCAGGTTTTGCTTCGCTATTTACAGCGAAATCAGCAATATAACCTTCGTCTTTTAGTACTTTAGCTACTGCTACTTTCAGTTTTGAAGTTGGCATCGTTACAGATACTTTCTTCGCTGACTGACCGTTACGGATACGTGTAAACAAATCCGCAATAGGATCTTGCAAGCTCATAGTCTTACTCCCGTGATTCTGTTACCAGCTAGCCTTTTTAAGGCCAGGAATTTCACCGCGCATAGCTGCTTCGCGAACTTTAATACGGCTCATGCCGAATTTGCGAAGGTAACCATGTGGGCGGCCCGTAACGTTACAACGATTACGTTGACGTGAAGAGCTAGAATCACGTGGTAAAGCCTGTAGCTTTAATACCGCGTCCCAACGATCATCGTCAGATGTGTTAACATCGCTGATGATAGCTTTTAGTGCCGCACGCTTTTCAGCGTACTGAGCAACTAATTTAGTGCGCTTTGCTTCGCGCGCTTTCATAGAATTCTTTGCCATAACCCTACCCTTATTTCTTGAATGGGAAGTTAAACGCTTCTAACAACGCACGGCCTTCCTCATCAGATTTCGCAGATGTAGTGATTGTGATATCCATACCGCGTACACGGTCTACTTTATCAAAATCTACTTCTGGGAAGATGATTTGTTCACGTACGCCCATGCTGTAGTTACCACGTCCATCAAAAGACTTAGCACTTACACCACGGAAGTCACGGATACGTGGGATAGCGATTGAAACCAAACGCTCAAAAAAGTCCCACATACGCTCGCCGCGTAGGGTTACTTTACAGCCAATCGGGTAGCCTTCACGCACTTTAAAGCCTGCAACAGATTTGCGTGCTTTTGTGATTAAAGCTTTCTGACCAGAGATAGATTCTAGATCCGCAACCGCGTTATCTAAAATTTTCTTGTCAGCTAGGGCTTCGCCCACACCCATATTCAGTGTGATCTTTTCGATCTGAGGGACTTGCATGACAGAGCTGAAACCAAACTTCTCTTGAAGTTCAGAAACTACTTTGTCTTTATATACTTCATGCAGTTTCGCCATCATTCTACTCCAACTATTAAATAGTTTTACCAGTAGATTTAAAGATACGTAATTTCTTACCATCTTCAATCTTGAAACCTACACGATCTGCTTTACTCGTTTCCGAGTTGAAGATCGCAACGTTTGATACGTCGATAGACGCTTCTTTCTCAACAACACCGCCAGGCTGATTCATTTGTGGAACCGGCTTTTGATGTTTCTTGATTAAGTTGATGCCTTCGACGAATACTCGACCAGACTCAGTAGCAACTGAAAGCACTTTACCGCGCTTACCTTTGTCTTTACCTGCTAGTACGATTACTTCGTCATCACGACGGATTTTTGCTGCCATGATAGACTCCTTATAGTACTTCTGGGGCTAGTGAAACGATTTTCATGAACTTTTCATTACGAAGTTCGCGAGTCACAGGACCGAAAATACGAGTACCAATTGGCTGCAAGTTATCATTTAAGATAACAGCCGCATTGCTGTCGAAACGGATCAAAGAACCGTCTGGACGACGAACGCCTTTTTTAGTACGCACAACTACCGCGTTTCTTACATCACCTTTCTTCACTTTGCCGCGAGGAATAGCTTCTTTAACAGAAACTTTAATGATGTCGCCAACAGCCGCATAGCGACGGTGCGAACCGCCTAGGACTTTTATACACTGCACTTTGCGAGCGCCGCTGTTATCAGCAACGTCCAGCTGAGTTTGCATTTGGATCATGCTAATGACCTCCGGTGTAGTTATTACAACTGGCTTTAATTTGTTTAAAATCAAAGCGTTTAGGTTAAATTCCACTCAAAAAACAAGCGAGTTGTCTCTTGAGGGCGGGCAATTGTACCAGCAATGGGAGGCAAGAGATAGGTTATTTTTTAATTAATTAAGATTACTTGCGGAGTAATCAGGGTGTGCTGTTAAGCTGTAGCATTCTTATTGTTGATTATAAAACAAACAAGGCGCTAAGGCGCCTTGTTTCATTATTATATCAGTCGTTAGAAATGTTATTAGCCACCGAATAAGCCTTTTAATTTATCTTTGGCTTTGTCTTTGGCTTTGTCTTTTGCTTCATCTGCTTTTTGCTTCACTTCTTCTTTAGCAGCATCACTAACATCTAAGCTAAAATCAACATCATGAAATGGCCCTTTTATTCTAACAGGTACTTTAAAGCCAGTACTATCATCGGTGGTCGCTTGACCTTCTAAAGAATCAACGATTCCTGTTACTAAACGATAATTAACGGTTGTTTCAGGTAGATTTACATCACCTTCACCTGAAATACGAATTAGCGGACTTAATAACGAGAGGTCTGTATTTTTGCCCACGCCATTTGCAAAATTAAAGCTGCCAGTCAATGCTGAGAAATCAGTTTGCTTAGAGTTATCAAAGCCTGTATCGAGACCATCAGATACTGCATTAAAGTTACCTGATATTAGCTCTTTACCTTTACGCACCATTTCTGCGATGTTTGCCCCTTTCACTGCGCCATCAGCAAATTCAAAAGCAAGCTTTCCTTGCAGCGCATTAACAAAATCTTTCTGGCTTTCGCCGGTCGTTGTTAAATCCCAATTAAGTGAGCCCTTACCCATTAACTTATCAAAACCTGTGGCATCTGTTAGTAATGGCTGCGCATCGATTTTATCTAAGCTAAAGTTAGTCGCTATAGCGTAAGGTGCTTTTTTAGCATTAACGGTAATCATACCTTTACCATCACCTTCATAAGCAACAAATTTATCTAAGCTTATTTTTGCAACTGCATTGTTTAGGTTAACTGTTAATTGATTGGCACCTAGCTTTATATCATTTGCCTGTAAACCACTTGACTGCACAATAATATTAGCATCTAGCGCATTCAGAGCACTTAAATCCATTTTTGTATCGTCCCACACAATTGGCTGCGCTGGTGCATCGCTGCTCGGTGATGCATCATCTTCATTTTTAGCAACAACTTCTGGCAAGTATGGGTTTAAATCAAGCATACCTAAATCAATATCGGCATTCACAGCTAAACGTTTACCAAGGTTAATATCGCTTTTACCTTTAATTTGTAATGCATCAAGTGTTGCAAGTAATTCGCTTAAGGTAAATTTTTCGCCTTGTAAACGCATTTTGCCTTTAACGTTAAATTCATTAAAGGCATTCTCTTTTGCATTTAGCTCAACGCCTTGCCATTTAGCAATATTTTTAACTGAATCACCACTAAGTGATAATTGCCCTTGAATGTCTTTACCTTGATCTGCAATTGAGCCCTTAAAATCAACATCGACTAACTTCGATGTGATTGCTTGCATTATATTAAAAGTATCGCCTTCAATCGCTTTAACCAGCGTATCGAGTGTTACATCTAGCTCAAAGCGTTCTTGCATATAGGTAATACCGCCTTCAACCTCTAATGTTTCACGCAGTGAAGGAAGTAAAATGGCCAAGTCTAAATCACTTATTTCTTGTTTAGCGCCTGTTGCGCCATCAAGGTAAGTAAATTTTCCTCCGTATATTGCCACTTCACCTAATTGAATATCAAAGTTTTCAGGCAACTTAGTAGGCCCGCCCGCTTGCTCAGTATTAGCCGGCTGCTCTGCTACTGCATCAAAAAGCTGCCAGTTCGCTTTACCGTTTTTATCGTTTTCAAGCAAAATATTTGGCTCGTTAATCACAAATTTTTCGAGCTTAAACTCACCACCAAATAGCGAAAACCACGGAATATGAATTGCCAACTGCTGCATACTCGCCATATCAGCGCGAGAGCCACTAGGCATGTTAGCAAAATGAACATCGTTTAGTTCAAGCTTAAGTGAAGGGAATACCGATAAACTTTTATCGCCATCAATAGTAAGTGTGCGTCCAGTGGTTTTTTCAACCTGCTCAGATACTTTATTAAAAATAGCGTCTGTAGGAATTAAAAATGGCGCTGCAACTATCAAAGCAACAAGCAATAATAAAATTACGCCAATAACTTTAAACAAGGTTTTCATGACTATCCTTTCAAATGTGCAATTAATATTATTATCATAGCGGGAGTTACTCTGGAAATCATTGCCAAGAGTAGAAAAAAGTAACTTTTAAAATTTTACCTGTTGATATCTGAATCATTCCTGAAACATATCAATACCTTTAGATTACAAAAAACATTAACCAATAATACCTAACGTGACAAGTTTTCACAGAGTGTGGCGCGATGAAACAAAAATATATAGAAGTAGGAAGGTTTATCGGTCACAACGCTTGGTTTTCTATGTCGATTTGGAGTCGCTATTCGTACTGTAGAGTTCTTCCGTCTTACACTATCGGCGGTCATCATTTTAAAACAGTAAAGCAGTTCACCATTTAAATTTAAAGTCTAATTACGCCAAATGAATATATTGCCAGCCAAAAATATACAACTGTTATACTTTTATTCCCGACAATATATTCAAAAAATATGCTTGAGGTACAACCCACTAACCCTTTATTCACGTCGATATGACGCACAGCGCTGTTGCTTTAAGCGGTTTTGCGCTAAAATTAGTGTTCTAAACTGTATCTACTCGGAGTACTGTCAGGCATGAAGAAACTACTAATTTCACCGTCAGAGATGACATTAGGCGAACAAGAAAGTCAAATTTATCAAAATATTTTAAAGCAAGCCTCTGAGCTGAGCTTAAACCTAATGGCGGTAAAAGTAGAAAGCTATCCTGAAGAATTCCTAGCTTGGTGCTATGAATTGCTCAACGCAAGCCGTGATCGCATTAACTACGATCTACTTGAAAAGAGTCAGTTGCCAATATTAAAAAAACTTCATGTTCAGCTCATCTCTGCCATTAGTTTTCTGCAACTAAAAACATTGCGTGTGGCGCCTTGGCCAGTTGTAAGTACTTTTGTAGAGCAACACAGAGAAGTACTAGCTCTTGATGAACAATTACGCTTAACAAGCTATATAAATAACCTTCGTGAGCAATCTTTAAAAGAAATGATCCCTGAGGATTTACTCGCATTTACCGGTAAGCACACCAATTCACTTGATCCAAGTAGTTATAATTTTGACGTAGAATGGTTTGCTTCTACCAAAAGCGCTAAAGGTTTTCATCAAATGTTGGCTGATTTACCAGCATTATTTGATGATGCACTTGCCCATATTCCGCTTGAAGGTGAAGTAACTGCTACTGATTACCAACAGTTTGTTGTAAGTTACTTATTAGCATTTAATGATAGTAATGAAAAACCAACACTTGCCCCTGCAACACGCCTTTTAGCCATGCGCCGACCAGATGTATTTACACCGATTAATAACTCTCGATTAGAAGCGCTATGCTCTGCATTAGGTATTACCAAGCTTAACAATCGCGACTTTGAACGCTATTGGAAAGACATTGTGCAAGCTATTCATAGCATGTCCTGGTTTAAAATGGCCAATGGCAGTAGTGAGCTAGAACAGCAACTAGTCGCTATAAAAGCATTATTACCATGCTTTTTTTATTATGCAGATAAAAATACCCCAAATAACTCTAACTATATAAAGTTATTAAGCAAACCTAAACGTAGCACCAGCACTGGCGCTAAAAAAGTGCGTAGAGGTAAAGAATCAGCTGAAATACTTGTCGACCGTGCTTTAGCGGATGATGATATTCCTGAGCATATTCGCGCTAAACGAGGCTCTATAATTAACGAAGTTGAAAAAGGCCGCGGCGTTGCTGAAACGATCAGCCTGATGCGCACCATATTTGGCTAAACTCATTTAGAAAACATACAGCCCGTTGCAACCGAGTTGTGCATACGGGCTTTTTTACGCACCAACAAAGTGCGTAACTATCATTTGATATTTAAGTTTCCTTTCTAATAAAACACTCATACCTTTGTTTTTTAAGTGATTAAAATATAAATAATTACTTCCATTTAACTTGGCACAAGCAGTGCAAATATCCTAATAGACAACTAAAGATGAGATCCACAGTTAACTAGACTGCAATCTAATTAATAATTGTGAGAAGAAATCAGCATAACAACAGGATACGAAACATGTTAACACTAAAAAAAACAGTCACTGCAAGCGCACTCGCTTTTTTAACATTAAGTTCAAGCTACAGCTTTGCAGAAGTCACTGCAAATATTGCTGCAAGCTCAAACTATTACTTCCGTGGTGTAACCCAAACACTTGATACTGCAGCAGTATCAGGTGGTATTGATTACGCTAACGAGTCAGGCTTTTACGCCGGAACTTGGGTATCAAGTGTTGATTTTGGAGAAGCCGCAAGTACTAGTTATGAAGCGGACTTTTACGCAGGATTTACAGGTACCGCTGGCGAATTTGACTATGACGTCGGTTACTTATATTACGCTTACCCTGATGCCGCAGACTCACTTGATTTTGGCGAAATATATGGCGAACTGAGCTGGGAATGGCTGTCAGGTAAAGCCAGCTACATGACTAACGCACAAGATGGTTTTTCAGTTGAAGACGACATGCTTTATTTAGAACTAAATGCTAGTTTCACTATTTTAAACGATACTGAACTTGCCTTTCATCTAGGTCAAACCAGTGGCGACACCGCAGAAGAGTTATTTGGTGATGACTATATTGATTATGGCATCGAACTCAGCAAAGACGGCTTTACTCTGGGTTTGTTACAAACCGATCTCGATGATGATGATTTAAAAGCTTATGTTAGCTACTCGGTAGATTTTAGCTTATAAAAAATGTGTTACTTGCTGCAACACTAAGGGCCGCAAGGCCCTTTCTCTGTAATTAAACTATTAAAATAGTGCTCATCAATTCAACTTAAGTATCAAATGTGAAAGTACACCAACCACCCGCTAAATTAAGGCACACTATGCCCTGTTGATCCCTGCCAAATACGATACCACTGCTCGCGATTAAGCTTTAATTTTTTAGCGGCTACTGCAGATTCAACGCGTTTAATATTGCCCGTGCCAACTATTACTGATGGGCAGCTAGGGTGCATTAATAACCACGCGTATACAACCTGATCAACCGAGCTTGCACCAATTTCACTGCCTACTTGCGCTAACACATGGCGTAAGCGAATGGCTTTTTCGTCTTTTTCATCAAATAACAAACCGCCCGCTAAAGGCGACCAGCACATTGGTTTAATATCCAGTAACTGGCATTGGTCGAGCGTACCGTCATCTAGTGCTTTCATTTCATAGGGTGAAAACTCAACTTGATTAGTTACTAGCTTAAAATCAAGGCGCGACTGTAATAAGTTTAATTGTGAAGGCGTAAAGTTGGATACACCAAACTCAAGCACATCGCCGTTTTGCTTAAGTGTATTAAACGCCTCTGCCACGTTATCAGCATTCATTAGGTAATCTGGGCGGTGAATAAGCAACACATCTAAACGGTCAGTATTAAAATGCTTAAGGGATTGCTGAGTAGAAGCAATTATATGCTGGGCACTTGAGTCGTAATGATTTGCTTGGCCTGCTAAACCCAAACTTGGAAAGGCAGGTTTAATACCGCATTTGGTGATAATTTTTATCTCATCACGAATACTTGGCTTAAGCGCTAATACTTTTCCAAATTCACGTTCACAGCCATATTCACCATAAATGTCGGCATGATCGGTATGAGTAATACCGGCAGAAATAGCCTCTTCTAAAAATTGTAACGATTGCTGCGGCGTGGCTTGCCTATCAAGTAAACGCCAAAACCCCAATACTAGCTCGTCAATCACGGGGGGAGTGATGTTATTCATAATTCAACCTTAACTGTTTGTGGTACATATTTAGCATGTTAATTGCCTCATCAATACTTGCAGCACGAGTCAAGCTAACACTCATACGTATTCCCCTACTTTATAGGGCTGTGATTGCTATAGCAGAAAAAGGGCATCTATTTGCCCATGCGACTTCCCTTCCACTATTAAAAACATTGACTGTATAACTACAGCCTACCGGCTTAGCACTTTTTGAACGGAGGCAATTTATTGATTCATTTGAACAGCGAACTAATCCTAGGCTACAATTGTTCACAATTACATAGAAACTAATGACGTGATTTTAGCCTAAGTAGCAGCCGAGTAATATGACAGAGGCCAATAGTGTTGAATATAATTTTTTATTTTTTTATTTTATTTCCAGTGCATACCGCAACACTATCTGATGAACAGCAAGGCATTACTAAAATTGCTAGCTCTGTTGAGCAATGCCAGCAACAGCTAAAAAAAAGCCAAATACAAACTTATGCAAAACACTATGTACTGCCAAAGCAATTACATTTACTAAGTTGGAATATCTACAAAGCCCAAAACCAGGGGTTATATGAAGATTTAAATGAGCTAAACCAACAAGCAGATATTGTATTTTTACAAGAAGCCATTGAGACCGAAAAGTTAAAAAACCTCAAACCTTTTTGGCGATTTTCAAAAGGCTACAAAAATGGCGACATGCAATCGGGAGTAATGACCTTAAGTCGTTGGCCAGCAACCGTACATTGCACCTTAACCGATATTGAGCCTTGGCTACGCAGCCCTAAAGCGACCAACATTGTGCAATACGCTTTACCAAATCAACAGCAATTGTTAAGCATTAACTTACACGGTATCAATTTTACCTTAGGGACTGACGATTTTAATCATCAATTGCAAAATACAGCAGCTATTATGAAAAATCATACAGGACCAATCATTTTTGCAGGCGACCTCAATGCATGGAGCGATGACCGCCAAGCTTTAATAATAAAAACACTATCAAATTTAGGCTTAAGTGAAGCTATTTATTTAGACGATAAGCGCACTAAAACCTTCGGCTTAGCGCTTGACCAAGTTTGGGCACGTGACGTAACTATAGATAAAACCCAAGTCAAAGAAGTTACTAGCTCTGATCACAACCCTATTTTAGCCACTTTAACGATTAATTAAGGGGGACTTGTGACTTTTTCAAATGCTGCATTTCATTGGTCTATTGCGACTTGAATTTAAACAGTAAATCCATACGAAGATAAAAACAGAAAAGCCACATTTCTGTGGCTTGGTTCACTCTGTAGGAGAGGTGAAATTAGAGTTATAAATAAGGGTCTTTTCATCACCACTAATAAAGTTATAAATGGTGCACTTTATTATTACCCTCTCAGGAGTTCATGTTTTTGTAATAGTGTTAGGCCGTGTGTTAGTTAGATTTAAATTAGCTTGGCCTTGATTAACTTGAGCAATTACTTGAGTGTTCATGATCTCTCCATCAACACTCATAATATATAATTAATATAGCTTAATAATTTGCGAAAACAATGAGGAAATAACAAACAAATTTAAAATAACCACTCTTACTTACTCTAAAGCAAATACTACTTATACTTACCCCAGTCACTTTGATGAAAATACAACCGTGGCAAATCACGCACTAAAGAAAAGTCACTCAGTAAATTAGTGAGCTTTATTTGGCACTATTATCCGTGGCACAAAACCATTGATAAAGTGACGCAATGATCGACTCAACTTTTGGATCGGTCAAAAAATAATAAATAGTATGACCATCTCGGCGTGTTGCCACCATATTTGCTTTGCGTAGACTAGCTAAATGTTGTGACAGTGCCGATTGCGCTAATGGCACTCGTTCGTTTAGTTCACCTACGCTTAACTCACCTTGGAGTAAGCTGCATAAAATCATTAGTCGGTTTTTATTTGCCATCAATTTTAGAAATTGTTCAGCTTGCTCAGCATTATTCGCTAATCGCTCAATATTCATAACTGCCCTAATAAAACGTTCTAAGCAAAGTATAGACTTTTACATTAGTTAAATCTAATATAAATTACATTAGAAAAAACTAATGTAATGTGTCAATATGAAAGTTAATGACGGAATTCTTTTACTTGCAGGTAGTATGGTGACAATTTCGGTCATATTAAGCTACTTTGTAGATAGCCGGTTTATGTGGTTAACATTATTTATAGGAGTAAACCTGATCCAAACAGCGTTTACCAAATGGTGTCCACTTATAAATTTTTTACGCAAACGAGGGTTTACAGACTAATGCTTACTTCAATCCCAGATCTAATGAAAATAGTTACTCCAAACCAACGCCGTATTGATGCCGCACAAGCAAAACAAGAGCTTGAGCAAAACCAGGGCCTACTTATTGACGTGCGCGAGCCCGCAGAGCACGCAACCAAGGCTGCAACTGGCGCTATTAATATCCCACGTGGTTTACTCGAAATGAAGTTAATGGAAATTGAAAAAGATCCTGCTCGGGCAATTTACCTACACTGCGCCAGTGGGGCTCGTGCATCTCTAAGCGCCGAAGCTCTTACTCGTATTGGCTACAAAAATGTCACTGTTATTACATGTAATGCAGAAAAAATTTGCCAAGTATTTTAATTTTTTCTCATCCAGTAGCGTAACTAGCATTTGTTCTATGTTTTTTACGCTATGAGTGAGAGCTCTCATAAGTTCTACTTGGCTCAGTGGTTCATCTGCTTTAGCTTTTGTTGGTTTTGTACCGACTAGGTTATCTCTTTAGGTTAGGATTACTTCGCGAAAGTCACTGGCATTAATCATACCTAATAACGAGACTAATGCACCTTGGCCTGATTGCCCAAGTTTCAAAGCTTAATCTATATAGACAAAATAGCCGCGTTAACGGCCCTTAACTTAATGCTATATCTGCTATCTTTTCAAGAGGAATTGACTTTTTCTTAAAAAACACGCCACGTTTAACCACTAGCTTACGCTTCAGTTCGGGCGATATTGCCGCTAATATTCCCCCCTGCAATTAATCAATAAGACTTTACCTTGGGAGCAAAAGCAGCACTTTTTAAGCTGTTGTCAGACATATTAATCCCTTATAAAGTAATAATCACCCGTACAGCAAGGACAATAAAAATAACCCCTAATAATTTTTCAAAACATGGGTTTTGACGGGTAAAACCAAAGCGCTTTTTTGAGTAGTCAGTTAAGAATGCGACCAATAAATACCAACTCGTATCGATTAAAAATACAGTTAAGCACATGATCACACCCACCTTAAACGTCAGGTTTTCAGGGTTTATAAACTGTGAAAATAACGCTAAAAAGAATACCGCTAATTTTGGATTTAAAAACGCAATCGCAAAGCCATCTTGCAACGCATGCTTGGCACTACCACTTTGCTGAGCAACTTTTAGTTCATTCCCCCTTGGTTTTTTTAATAAGATTTTAATCCCTAAATAGGCTAAATACGCTGCACCTAAGTAGACCAACACTTGATAAATAGTAGGAAACCGCAACATTAACCCACCCAAGCCAAGTAACGACGCAGCGGCATAAAACCCCACACCAATACCATGGCTAAGCGCTGCCAACATGCCGTTTTTCATACTGCCGTGGATGCTGTGTTTTAACACCACCGCAAGGCTTGGCCCTGGCGACATTGCCCCCATCATGCAAATAGCGGCTAAACTTAACCAAAGTGAAAGTGTCATTTATAACTCTTTATTTAATACTGTTTTATTTTTAATAAGCAGTGCATAACCATATACTTGCCCGAAATAGCCTATAATCGGCCCCACGTTAATGACTTTCCAGCCATATTGTACAATTTACATACTCGTTCATTCAGGGCTGCGATATTAACCTCGGCGAATAAACGAGCCTTTTTAAATTCAATTATTTTCTGCCTTGCTTAGCTATAAGTGTACCAATAACTTGCTCATTCGCCATATGACGAGCACACCCTTACTTGTTCGTCATAAAACTGAGCATTTCACCAGTTCTCGTTGCTTCCAGCTCATCTGTAGGTTTTATTAAGCGACATACGACCTAAATTAAGCCATCTACGCCTTAGGCACTCCCTCCTTTAATGGATATTATTTTAACGTTAAACTGGCCGTTGACTTTATACGCTGCTTTAAGATGGCGAGTTAGTCCTTTATTAGTTATTAAGATTGGTTATTGAAATATTTTTATTTGCAGCCATATCTATACCTTATCCATAAAAAAGAATCCATCATGATCAAAGCAGACTCCCAAGCAAAAGAAAAAGCCGCCTTTAGTAGTTTATTACCTATTTTTGCGTTTATTAAACCGTATAAATGGATGGTAGTAGCGGCGCTTGCTGCCCTTTTAGTCACAGCAGGTGTTAACTTATCATTAGGGCAAGGCGTTAAATTTGTCATAGATCATGGCTTTATCGCAGGCTCCCAAGCCCAGTTACAACAAGCTGTATTGGTACTTATTGGTTTAATTAGCTTATTAGCCGTGGGCACATTTAGCCGTTTTTATTTAATGTCGTGGATTGGTGAGCGCGTCAGTAACGATATTCGCAAAGCCGTATTCAATCGCATCGTAACTTTGCACCCAAGCTATTTTGAAGAAAACCGCAGTGGTGAGTTAATGTCACGCTTAACCACCGACACCACCTTGCTACAATCCATTATTGGTTCGTCATTTTCAATGGCACTACGCAGCGCGCTCATGCTGATTGGCGGCCTAGCCATGTTGTTATTCACAAATTTAAAACTCACCTTAGTGGTGGTTGCCTGTGTGCCGCTAGTACTGGTACCGATGATGGTCTTTGGTAAGCGGGTACGTAAACTTGCTGGTTCTAGCCAAGATGCAATTGCTGATATAAGCACCTACGCAGGCGAAATTATTCAAAATATTAAAGTAGTACAAAGTTATAGCCATGAGCAGCGCGAGCAGCATGCCTTCGCACTCGAAACCGAAAAAGCTTTTAGTGTTGCCAAAAGCCGCATTAAACAGCGCTCATTTTTAATTGCCGCAGTGATATTCCTAACTTTTAGCGCCATTAGTGTGATGCTCTGGATTGGTGGCAGTGATGTACTAGCAGGCACAATGACCGGCGGTGAGCTAGGCGCATTTGTGTTTTACGCCATTATGGTCGCCATGTCAGTGGCAACCGTCGCTGAAGTGTATGGGGAGCTACAACGTGCAGCAGGAGCAGCAGCTCGCTTACTTGAGTTATTAGCCGTAAAAAGTGAAATTGTTAATCCCGCGGAGCCCCTCGATGAGCAGCTCAAAGCCAATAGTAATTTAGCGGCGATTGAACTGAACAATATTACCTTTAATTATCCATCTCGTCCCGATGTCAGTGCGCTTAATAATATCTCACTTACAATTGAACAAGGTAAAACAGTGGCTATTGTTGGCCCATCTGGCGCGGGGAAAACAACTCTATTTGAATTACTTCAGCGCTTTTACGATCCGGCTAATGGCGAGATTAAATTTCATGGTATCAATATCAAGGAGCTGTCGCTCAATAAACTCAGAGACAGTATGGGCATGGTGGCACAAAACCCGATTTTATTTAGCTCAGATGTAATGCACAATATACGTTACGGCAACCCAGATGCCTGTGACGAGCAAGTTTATGCGGCAGCTAAACACGCCCATGCAGATGAATTTATAAAACAATTACCAAACGGCTATAAAAGCTTTTTAGGCGAACAAGGCGTGCGGTTATCTGGCGGACAAAAGCAACGCATTGTACTTGCACGGGCAATATTAAAAGACCCAGAAATACTATTACTCGATGAAGCAACCAGTGCTTTAGATGCACAAAGCGAGCATCACGTACAAGCGGCTCTTGATCACTTAATGCAGCATCGCACGACCTTAATTATTGCCCACCGCCTAGCTACGGTAAAACACGCTGATTTAATTGTCGTAATGGAAAATGGCAAGGTAATCGCAACCGGCACTCATCAACAATTACTAACAAGCAATCCTCTTTATCAAACGTTGTGTGAATTACAGTTTAACCGTGATTGAAAGCGGTAATAAATCTCAATAAAATTATAGTAAATAATAAATTGAGATCACTTTACCTCTAGGCTATTAACCTTCGGTATTTGGTACTATTTGAATTTCTACACGACGGTTTTGTGCGCGGCCATTGGCAGTATCGTTACTGGCAACCGGTTGACTTTCACCATAACCTTGGGTGCTAATACGATTATTAAGAATTTGCTGGTTAACCAAATACCCCTTTACACTCTGCGCACGCTGCTCAGATAACGTCATATTGTAGCTTTCTTTACCGCTGCTATCAGTATGACCACTGATGCTTAAGTAGGTTTTTTCATACTTGTTCATCACTTTAGCTATGGCATTTAAGGTGTCATGAAAACCAGATGTAATATAAGATTGATCCGTTGCAAAGGTAATATTTGATGGCATAACTAAACGTAAATTATCGCCTTCACGCACAACTTCAACACCTGAGCCTGCAAGTTCATCACGAAATGCAGCTTCTTGTTTATCCATGTAATCGCCAACGGCTGCGCCTGCTAGTGCACCAATAGCAGCACCGATAAAGATACGCTTATCATCATGGTCACCTGTCGCTTTACCTAAGACTGCACCTGTCGCGGCACCAATGCCCGCCCCCATGCCTGTATTATTGGTTTGACAACCAGTTAAAAATACGGCAACAACACTGGCTGCTAAAATAGATTTGGTTAATGTCATGGTCACTCCTGTTCCACTCATTTTTTAATGACGAACAGTATGCAAAGGAATATATGAACAAACGATGAAGACGCGTTTAAAAACTCACTGACTAGCAGCCGCTTGTATGACGTAACAAGGCGAGTAAGTTCAAGCACTTTCATCAACCTATGTATTGGTTATTGTAAGTCACGAGGCAGCTATATTTTGATAAATTTATTATCATAATCAAGCTACCGTGAATAATGTTGCTATAACGACAAACCTCTTTCAGCTGTTGAGCAGGCCTATTTTTTGAGCTGCATAATTCGGTGATTTCTTCTACGCCAATAACGAAACCAGCACGCTTTTTAAACAACGCTTCAAAGACATTTACTTCAGTGAGAACTTCAACTTTATCTAAGCGAGTATCGTAGCCAAAATAACAAAGATGTATAGTACCGCTTATTACTGCAATTTATTAATAAGCCTTCATACTTGCATGAGGATATGCTGTTACTCGTTCGGGCATAAAATACAAATGATGAAGATAAAACTATAAAAATGTCATAAAAAGAATGCGCTTATTTGTCATAATATAGAAATATAAAAAGATGGAATAAACAGGGTATGTTGCTAGCTATATTCAAACAATTTTTTTTACTTGGCTGCATCAGTTTTGGTGGACCTGCGGCTCACTTAGGGTATTTTAAACGACACTTTGTAGATAACTTACAATGGTTAAGCACCAGCCGTTATGCGCAATTAATCAGCTTAAGTCAAGCTATGCCGGGACCCGGTTCTAGCCAAGTCAGTTTTGCTATTGGCGTTGAGCGCAGTGGCGTACTTGGTGGTTTTGCTGCCTTTTTAGGGTTTACCACCCCCTCACTACTGATCATGCTACTATTAGCCGTAAGCGCTAGTCAGTTTGATGATGTTTACCATGCGGTTATCTCTGGCTTGAAGTTATTTGCCGTGGTCATTGTGGCCGATGCAATCCTAAGTATGGCCAAGAGTTTTTGTACAAGTTATATGCTTAAAGCAATAACACTAATCAGTACACTAATACTTATTTTATTTCCTGCGATGGCTACGCAAATTATTGTTTTAGTATCAGCCGCTGCTTTTGGTGCTCTTTTCCCGCTACTCAATATCAATTCTAATAACAATAATGAACTCCTTGCAAAGCCAGCTAAAAAGCAAGCAATAAGCTGGCTACCATTAGGGATTTTCGCTCTACTACTAATAGTGAGTTTTATCCGTTTTGGTAACGACATAGAGCTATTTACAGCATTTTATCAAACCGGTGCCATGGTATTTGGCGGCGGTCATGTAGTGTTACCAATACTTCAAGCCAGTGTGCCAAGCCTTGCTACAGAACAGTTTTTAAGTGCCTATGCTAGTGCCCAAGCTGTGCCAGGGCCAATGTTTACAATCGCGACCTATTTAGGTGCCCAGCTTTACCCTGAGCAAGTTGTTGTAGGTGCACTAATCGCTACAGCAGCGATATTTTTACCCGGTTTGTTATTAATGTTGGCGTTTCAAAAAAGTTGGTTAGCGCTTGCTAATAGACCACACTTTGCAAGTAGTATAGCCGCATTAAATGCAGTTGTAGTCGGTTTTTTAGCCGCCGCGCTGTATTCGCCAATTTGGAATTCGGCGGTTAGCTCAGTGTGGCATATTGCTATTGTAGTCGGCGTACTTGCATGGCTAAGACTAGCTAAGCCACCTATTTGGTGGCTATTAATTGGCTTTATTTTTGTGGGGCTGCTTCAGAGCTATTTACCACTGTAATACTCGATTTAACTAGAGGTGTTATTAGTTGGATTAACAATTTGACCAGTAACACTTTGAAACGCATAAAGCTCAAAAATAGGTAGTACAGCAATTAGGTGATCCATTATTTCAGCTTGTAAATGTTCATACGAGATCCAACGTTTATCTTCACTAAAGCAGTAAAACTCGATGGGTAAACCATGGTTTAATGGCTGCAGCTCACGAACCATTAAAGTTAGCGAGGTATTGATTTTTTTATGCTGCTTTAAATAACCTTCGGCGTAACGACGAAATAAACCTAAATTTGAAACCGGCTCAGGTAAACTAGAAACACGAATATATTCATGCAGTGGTATCCCATCATCAATACGTTTACGAAAATCCGCATCCACTAACTTAATACTGTTCATATCAATGCTCAGTGAGCGCTTAATGCGACGACCACCAGACTCTTGCATACCGCGCCAATTTTTAAACGACCCTGCTACAAGCATATAAGTAGGGATAGTCGTAATAGTATTATCCCAGTTACGTACTTTTACCGTGTTTAAGCCTAAATCAATTACTTCACCATCCGCACCATAACTATCAACTTGAATCCAATCACCGTAAGTAACTAAACGGTTTGCTGCGATTTGAATACTCGCTACAAAGCCTAAAATAGTGTCTTTAAATACCAACAAGGTAACCGCTGCAATGGCACCAAACCCCGAAAGAATATAGGTCGGCGATTTTTCAAGTAGAATACTAATAATTAAAATTGCACAAATTATAAAGGTGATAAGTTTTACAACTTGGATCAAGCCTTGAATAGGTACTTCTCGGGCAAACTCTAATTGGTTGTAAACCTCTCCAGCAATACTAACAATACTACTTAAAATAAACCCAGCATAAATAATTAATACAATATGTCCGGTGGTTTTAAGTACTTCTGCTGAGAGCTCATTAACAGGATAAATGCTGTCAAAAGTAGCGAGATAAATAACACAGCATATCATTCCAGCAATACGTCGGTTTAACTTGGTTAATATTGGTGCTAATAAACCGATACGCTCAGGTGATATTTTAGTGACCATCTTTTGAATACCCGGCAACATTAATTGGCGAATAAACATATAAATAATAAGTAAAGACAAAACACCAATTGCGGTGACCGTTAGCGCACTAAATAGCTCAGCCTTAGGCATTTTATCAAACCAAGGAAAAACCAGTTCTTGTAAGTGGGTGTGCTTCATGGTGTTGTTATTCCCCTTTCAGTCATGTACTTAATTGGCCTCGATGTGAGCCACTAATTGGCTGCCTTTTATTGCCAGCTTGGATACTCAAGGTTGCTGCTTTAACTTACTAAGCTGCTGTTCCTTTTCTTGCCATAGACGATTTATTTCAGCCTGAAAACGCACTCTAAACTCATTGTCATTAGAGTAGTCCCCGGTCAACTCGGGGCTAACAGGCATTACCTCAACATGTACGTTGATACGCTTAACGCGACCACTGGAAAAATCAATAAAGGTCGGAATACCGTCAGGATATTGAATAGTAACATTAACAACCTTAGAAATTTGATCGCCCATTGCTTGCATAACAAAGGCAATGCCACCTGCTTTTGGTTTTAATAAATCAGTAAACGGACTGTTTTGACGTTGGTGCTTTGCAGGCGTAAAGCGCGTACCTTCAACAAAGTTAACAATACTGACCGGCATTTCTTTAAACTTTTCACAGGCTTTGCGAGTGGTTTCTAGGTCTTTACCGCGTAACTTAGGATTCTTTTTTAACTGGCTTTTACTAGTTCGAGTCATAAATGGAAAATCAAGAGCCCACCATGCAAGACCTAATATAGGCACGTACATTAGCTCTTTTTTCAAAAAGAAGTTTAAAAAGGGAATGCGGCGATTAAACACCCGCTGCAATACTAGAATATCAACCCAGCTTTGGTGATTGGCAATCACCAAATACCAGTCTTTTAATTTAGTATCCTCAAGACCTGTGACATTTAATTGATAAGGAGTGAGTAATTTTTGATTAATTGAATTACACGACACCCAAATGCTGGCGCACTTTTTGGCAATTAAGCTCATTAACTTTTGTAATGGCTTAATTGGAATTAACTTAATCAACCCACAAATAAAAATCGGCACAAACCACACAATAGTATTTATGGTGTACAGTAAAGTACTGATAATACAACGAACAAATGACATTACGACTCAATTCCTTTCATAAACCATACTGCAACAAACACAGTCTCTTCAATCTTCAAAATAAGTATACCCTGCTAGACCTGCATTTAGCTCATCTATATATTGTGCTTTTACTGGCTCACTAACGGTAAGTTGATTTACTGTTTTCGCGAAATTATCAGCCAAAATTTCGATATCATAGCCAACAAACTTTAATACATCCTTAACACTATCACCTTTTATGGCATTGTTAAGCTGATAACCTTGCTCAGTTAGCTCAACATGCACCGAGTCGGTATCACCAAATAGATTATGTAAGTCACCAAGAATCTCTTGATAAGCACCCACCATAAACATCGCAATATGGTACTGCTGACCTTGTTTATACTCTGGAATGGGTAAACTTGTTTCGATACCTGAACCTTCAACATATTCACGAATTTGGCCGTCTGAATCGCAGGTTATATCTTGAATGATCGCGCGCTGTGTTAGTGGTTTATCTAGATTCTCGATAGGCATAACCGGAAACAATTGCTGAATGCCCCAAACATCGGGCAATGATTGGAACAATGAGAAATTAACAAACAGCTTATCAGCCAGCTTTTCATTTAAATCATCAAGCACCTCTCGGTGAGCACGCGCATTAGTACTAAGCGAAGCCCGCACGCGGTGCAAAATAGTAAAATACAACTGCTCAACTTTAGCCCATTCCAACATACTCACTAAACCATGAACATATTGGTCATGTGCTTCACTAAATAAATGCATAGCATCGTGATAAATTTCAAGTGCCATACGTGGTGTTAAACGTTGCAAGCATTGCCACATTTCTTCAAGCACTAAAATACTACCTGCTTGAGGGGCGGTTGGACTTAGATGGTTAGGAGCTTGCTCAACATCAATCACATCGGTGATAAGCACAGCATGGTGCGCGGTAAGTGCTCTGCCAGATTCAGTGATAATAGCTGGGTGTGGTAAATTATGCTGCTCACACACCTCTGCAAAGGCATTTACAACATTACGAGCGTATTCATCGACCGTGTAATTCATTGAGCAGGCGCTACGCGAACCTGAGCCTTCGTAATCGACTCCTAAACCGCCACCTACATCAACAGTATTAAGTGGCACACCAAGCTGGGCAAGCTCTGCAAAATGGCGCGAGCATTCACGTAAAGCGCGGTGAATATCGCGAATATTGGCAATTTGTGAACCAATATGAAAATGCACCATTTGCATTAAGTGCAATTTATTGTGCTTTTTAAGTAGCTCAACCGCACTAAGCACTTGGCCAGCAGTTAAACCAAATTTACCTTTTTCCCCGCCAGTGTTTTGCCACTTACCTTTGCCAATAGAGTTTAAGCGAATACGAATGCCAATGGCAGGTTCAATACCTAGGTCGTCAACTTCATTAAGTAAGGTAGTTAGCTCTGACAGTTTTTCAACCACCACTTTTACTTTATGGCCCATGGCTTGTCCAATACACGCTAAGCGTAAAAACTCGCTGTCTTTATAGCCATTACAAACAACGGTGATGGGCTCTTTGGCAACGCCTAGAATAGCCATTAGCTCAGGTTTTGAGCCAGCTTCGAGTCCAACAAGGCCACTAGGATGAGCTAATAATTTACTAACGACAGAACGTTGCTGATTTACTTTTATTGGATAAACACAGGTATATTGCCCTTGGTATTCACGTGCAGTGCGGGCTTTGCTAAACGCACTAGTTAAGGTATCTACACGGTTTTTTAAAATGTCAGTAAAGCGCACCAGTACCGGTAAAGTCAGGCCTTGCTTTTTGAATTGTTCGGTCAATTCACTTAATGAAATAGCTGCTTTATTTTGATCTCCGTCAGGATACGCAACGAGTTCACCTTGTGCGTTAATATCAAAATAACCATCGCTCCAATGAGCAACATTATAAGTTTCCCGTGCAGTGTCCAAACCCCAAGTCATCGCAACTCTTCTTTCGTTAGCAAATTCATCTATAAGATGCGCATTTTAATACGTCATTAACCGCTACGCTAACAAAAATTGATATTTTCCCCAAAGCATCGGTAAAATATTCGCTATACTGATAAAATTTCATTGAGCAAATCGTCAAGCACTGGCAGAATTGCCTCCTTTTTCGCCCATAACTCAATAAGTGTAACTAGCGACATGGCAAAATTAGATCAAAGTAAGTGGTTTACAGAAATCAGTGAACGTGACGGTACTGCGTTTTCATTACGGATCAATAAAAAGTTAGATGAAAAGCAATCGTCTTTTCAAAAAGTCGAAATGTATGAAACAACTGACTTCGGTAACCTGATGGTCATCGACGGTTGTACCATGGTCAGCAGCCGCGAAAACTTTTTTTACCATGAAATGATCAGTCACCCAGCGTTACTTGCTCATCCAGGTCCTAAAAATGTAGTGATTATTGGCGGCGGTGATTGCGGTACTTTACGTGAAGTACTAAAACACCCAGGTATTGAGTCAGTAACACAAATCGATATTGACGAAGTCGTCACACAAATGTCACTTAAATACTTCCCAGAGCTGTGCGAGTCAAATCAAAACCCGCGTGCCACTGTAATATTTGACGATGGCATAAAGTATATGCGCGAACTGCCAAGCGAATCTATCGACATTGTTATCGTTGATGGCACCGACCCCGTTGGTCCTGGTGAAGGCTTATTTAATCATGCTTTTTACACCAGCTGTCTAAACGCGCTACGCCCAGGTGGTATTATGGTGCAGCAAAGCGAATCACCATTAACTCATATGCCTCTACTTGTTGAAATGCGTGATGCGATGAGCGAAGTAGGTTTTGTTGATTTACAAACACTGCCGTTCCCACAGCCAATTTATCCAAGCGGTTTATGGTCTGTTACTCTTGCTCGTAAAGATGAAATGTTTGCAGGTTTTAGAGAAGACGATGCAGCCAAAGTTGCCGAGCACAGTGAATATTACAATGCGGGTATTCACCATGGCGCACTTGCCACACCTAACTATATGAAACGCGGGTTTACGAAAAAATAAGCCCTGTTAAGCTAATGGCTTTAACTCAAAGCCATTAGCTCCCCATAACAAGATGTAGCGCTCGTACATACTCCGCGACCCAAAATACTGATAGTGTTCATATTAGTATTCATGAAGCCGCACTCGTTGATTACGCAGGTATGATGCTGAACCAGCGTCGAACGGGTACTTTTCAAGCCGATTTAACGCCTTAGTCAGATGGCATCGCCCTTAAAAAGCACAGCGCGTTTAATTCCCTATGACATACTGTTCAAACTGTCGAAAAGCCTAGGTTTCATTAACTCAGACATCATTTTACATCTTAATGAACCCAATAAATTAAGTGATGTTTCGTAAGGTATGCACATAAAAAACACCTGAGGCTATGATGAATTTAAAAACGCACCGTCACTGCCAATGATAAGTAAACTCTAAAGCTTGCCACCTGCGGTGGAACCGCTATTCGGTTTAAAGCACTTTAGCGTAATAATGTAAAAGCGCGATTAAAATCGCGCTTTTGTTCTCAGTGCTATATACAATTTATAGTGACAACTGCGCACCGAAACATAAGTTAAGCGCTACGCTTTTTATTAATTTTAGTATATTGCTTAACTAAGTAAGACCACATATAAAGCCCCCAAAAGAAACCCCCTATTGGAAACATAATAAGCGATAGGAATATTGCATCAACAAAAGAAGCTTCGCCCGAAAAAACCAGCAGTAGCGAAAATAAAATAGCTGTCGAAACTCCCCAACCAAACACGCCATAAACAAAAATATAATGTCACTTACCTTTATCTATTAGCCGCTTTAATTTATTAAATTTATCATCTTCCATTTTGTTTATAACTCCTATATTAGCAGACTAAACAGTGCATCAGATTACTCAACCTAAACTAAAATCACTTATTTCAAAGGGAGAAAAACTTGTGCACTCAGCCCTCCTTCGGGGCGATTTACTAACTTTACTTTACCGTTATGCATATCAACAATGCGTTTGATAATAGCCAAACCTAAGCCACTTCCCTCACTACCGCGCGCTGCATCGCCTTGTTTAAATGGTTCAAATACGCTTTCCAGTTCACTTTCAGGAATACCAGGACCGGAGTCTTTGACTGCAACTATAGCGTATTTTTTATCATTACTGAGCGTAGTTGAAACCGCTATATCGCCATCTGAATAACGAATGGCATTTTCAAGCATATTAGTAAATACACGCTTCATCGCCAACATGCTAAGTGAGATATTGGGGATAGCTAGGTCTTCACTAAAAGTAATTGTACGTTGATGTTTTTGTTCAGAATGTACTACTTCTGCAACTAACGCATTTAAATCTTCTAGTGCAAGCTCTTCACGTTTATGGTGGCGCAAGTATTCAATAAACTGATCGATGATGGCATTCATATCTTCAATATCGTAAATGATTCCTTCACGTAAATAGTCTTCTTCATCGGCCATCATTTCGGTAGCTAAACGAATACGGGTAAGCGGTGTACGTAAATCGTGCGATACCCCAGCCATTAGCAATCTACGATCGTTTTCAAGTGCTGCTATACCACGAGACATTTGATTAAACGCGCGGGTTACTTCGATCACTTCAGTTGAACCACGCTCTTCTAACTTGGTCGCAAAGTCTCCAACTCCCACTTTAACAGCCGCATGCTGTAACTCTTTTAACGGCCGATTTAAATGCCTAGCAAATAGCCATCCCCCTAATACACTTAAAAAGCCGATACTAGAGAGGTAAAAAGTCAAAAACTCGACATTATTTTCTTTAAAACCAGTCAATGGCACGCGCACCCAATAACCAGGAGCTTGTGGTGCTTCAATCCAATAAACCAGTGGATCAGTTTGGCTGATACGCACTCGCGCAGAACCGTTAAGCTGTTCTGACATACTGCGTGACAACATTGAATATTCGCGTGCTTGCCCTAACCCTTCGCGCATTGCTTGGCGCTGGTTCATGATACTTATGCCGGTAATTTCAAAAAGCTTACTCGACACTTTATCGCTAACTTCTTCGCCATCCTCCCAATCAATAAATACGGTTTTTATTTGTTTAGCGAGGATCAGATTAACTTGTTCAATAGTCGGTTTAACAACATACAGGCTTACAGTGATATACGATACAACTTGGTTTATCAGCAGCAATGCTGCAACCAAAAATACCGTTTGCCCAAATGCACTTTTAGGAAACATACTCATGTAGGCTATTTTTTACCATCAGGAACAAATACATACCCTAAACCCCACACGGTTTGAATATAACGGGGATTGGCTGCATCCGCTTCAATCATGCGCCTAAGTCTTGAGACTTGCACATCAATGCTGCGTTCCAGTGCACTGTAATCGCGGCCTCTAGCTAAATTCATTAACTTATCACGGCTAAGCGGTTCTCGCGGATGAGTAACTAACGACTTTAATACTGCAAATTCGCCACTGGTCAGCGACATCGTTGTATTGCCTTGCTTCATTTCACGGGTAGCTAAATTAAGTGAAAATTCCCCAAAAGTAATGTGATTTTCTTCTGCGGCAGGAGCACCAGGAACTTCTTTTGCACGTCGACGTAAAATGGCCTTAATGCGCGCCAGTAGCTCACGAGGGTTAAACGGCTTTGGAATATAATCATCAGCACCAAGCTCAAGCCCAATAATACGGTCGACCTCATCGCCTTTTGCGGTGAGCATAACAATCGGAATTTCATTTTCTTTTTGTCTTAAACGCCGACAAATAGAAAGGCCGTCTTCGCCGGGTAGCATCAAATCTAACACTATTAAATGAAAATTCTCACGTTCAATAAGGCGGTCCATTTGCTCTGAATTGGCTGCAGTGCGTACTATAAACCCTTGCTCTACCAAGTAACGCTCTAATAAACTGCGTAAGCGCATATCATCATCAACGACTAACACTTTTGTAGTTTCATGTCCCATGACTATTTCTTATTGTTGTAAGCTATAGCCATTAATATAAATGAAAAACCGCATAATAAAAAACAAATTACCCAGCTAGATTGTTACGGAACATTTCAGGATGGCTGCTTTGACAAAACATAGCTTTTTTTATACCTTGCTTGACCACATGTAAATCCAAGACAAGCATTGTGAAAACTAATTTAATTACCCGCGAAGGCTACACACAACTCCAGCAAGAACACGACCATTTATGGAACGTTAAACGCCCTGAAGTGACTAAAATAGTAAGCTGGGCGGCAAGCCTTGGCGACCGCTCAGAAAATGCCGACTATGCCTTAGAACCATTACAAACATACTAAATACTATAAGAGCTAAGCTTTTAAAGCTTCAAAAACTAGTATGCGTACTATTTTTCATACTATTCAAAACTATAACTTTTCAAACTAGCCGAGATTAAATAGTAAAAAATTGAGCGTAATTTTTTCTTCTTAAGACGCACAGCTAGCATCACTTAAATTGCATTAGGGTAGAAACCTCCACTGTTATTTTTAGTTACTTATATATGATTGTTACTCGTGTAAAAATCCTGTTGATAACTCTCAGGATATAGAATGCGCGGCATGTAATTGGATTGTCTGTAGTTATTGTGGGGCGTGTGGGTGTGGGTATACTGGTTATAAGCACGCCTAGCAGTAAGAAGAGCAAAAGTAATTTTTGCTCTTCTTACCTTTTTTTAAATTAATAATTATATCAGCCTCTTAAGAGTATAGTCGCTCACTTACCCCTCAGAGGCATCAAGTAAGCTTTTTCAATTGCTTACTGATAGCTATAGATAATTTAACTACCTTGCATACAAATACTTCTGAAAACCTATAAATGTGTCGCGTATCGCGGCTGGTGAGCCAAATTCAATGGCGGCGTCGTTAATGGTGTTGTATTTAAGCTCTACTAAGCTGCGCATTTTTTTTGGTGCCAGTTCTTGAACGCCGTCTTCAATGTATTTACTTAATATAAAGTTGATAAACTCTTGTTGTTTATAATCGCTAAACGCTGAGTTTATTTTAGGTTTAGCTTGTTGAGCTCGCTCGGTGCGTGTTTGCGCTTCTGCGGCATAGGCTACGTACGATAAAACATCGTATACATCGCTGTCTTGAGCATCAATTACTGCCTTCATGCTATCGAGTTTTTCGCTATCGTAACCCGCTTCGGTTAAATCTTCTAATAGCTTTTCGCGAGTGGTTGGGTCGCTCCAGATTTCTCGTAGTTGGTCTTCGTTTTCAAAAAAGCGCGGTAGGTCATCGAACATACGTTCAACAAACTCTTTAGCTGTAATGGGCTTGCCTTCAGCACTCCAGTACATTGCTGAGGATATATGCTTTATTTGTCGTGTACGGCCGTCTGAGAGCTTTATTTCGAGCTTTTCGCATACACATGGTCTTTCGCCACATTTTTCACAGCCTTCAGGCTCTGGCTTTTCACAAACACATGGTTTTTGTTCACACACTTTACACGGTTTCTTTTCACCGGCACCATCGCCGCCAGTGTCTTCACATTGGCACGGGGTTGTGCCGCACTCTGGGCATACTTCGCTGGGTATTGGTTCACCATCCCAAGCAGGATCAGCAAAGTTATGGTGCGCTTTTACAAAGTCGTAAATGGTAAAATAGTCTTTGCCATCGTAAGTGCGGGTGCCTCGGCCTATGATCTGCTTAAACTCAATCATATTATTACAAGGACGCATGAGCACAATGTTACGGACGTTACGCGCATCTACGCCTGTAGAAAGCTTGCGTGATGTGGTTAAAATTGTTGGAATGGTTTTTTCGTTATCACAAAAGGTTTTTAAATCGTTTTCACCCGCTACACCATCGTTAGCGGTAACACGAACACAATAGTTAGTGTTGGTGGTCCAGCCTTTTTTTACTGCGTACTGATTAATAAAATCGCGCACCATACCGGCATGAACTTGTGTTGCACAAAACACGATGGTTTTTTCATTGGGTTTAAAGCGATCCATCCAGTAATGAACGCGGCGTTCTTCACGTTGTGGAATGGTGATAATACGGTTGAAATCGCCTTCTTTATAAAGCTTGCCGGGTTCTGGGTCGCCTTTTACAACAACGCCATCACCTTCTGTATAAATATACTCATCCATCGTGCCAACAATCGGTAACACTTTAAATGGCGTTAAAAAGCCATCGTTAATGCCTTCTTTTAGAGTATAGCTGTAAACAGGCTCGCCAAAGTAACCATAGGTGTCGGCATTATCGGTGCGTTTGGGTGTTGCGGTTAAACCCAGTTGTACAGCAGGGGCAAAGTAATTAAGAATATCACGCCAAGCACTTTCATCATTTGCGCCACCACGGTGACACTCATCAATAATAATTAAATCAAAAAAATCAGTCGGATATTGCTCGTAATACGGGTTTTCTGCCTTTTTAATTGGCGCATTTTCATCATCTTCTGTTGTGGCTTCTTTTAATTCGGTTTTAGGACCACACATAAGCGTATGAAAAATAGTAAAAAATACGCTAGCATTTTTAGGAACGCCACCTCGTTTACGAATATCGTCAGGGGTGATACGTACAATGGCGTCTTCACCAAATGAGCCAAAATCGTTAAACGCTTGGTTGGCTAAAATATTACGATCGGCCAAAAACAAAATACGTGGGCGCTTTTTAGCAAGGTTTATATCTTTCTGCGCGGTTAAACTCCAACGGGTTTGAAACAACTTCCATGCGGTTTGAAAGCCAATACACGTTTTACCTGTACCGGTAGCCAATGTAAGCAGTATGCGATTTTTACCTTGGGCAATGGCTTCAAGCGCATTGTGAATGGCGTTTTCTTGATAATAACGGGGTGCCCAATCGCCTTTGGCTTCAAAGGGAATGCTGGAAAACGCATCACGCCAAGCGGTAGTGAAAGCGGCTTCAGGGGTATCACCTTTTTGCTCAAAAGTTAAATCCCAAAGCGCTTGCGGTGATAAGTATTCATCTACCAGCGTCTCAACACCGGTGAGCATATCAATTTGGTAAATATCATGGCCGTTGGTGGCATACGCAATCCGGCATTGCAGGCGTTGTGCGTAGTCTTTGGCTTGGCGCACACCTTCGCTATAAGTCAGGCTTTCTTTTTTGGCTTCTGCAGCGGCAAGCTTGCGGCCTTTGTATACCAGCACATAATCGCAAGGCACTTTATTAGCGCGTTTACCGCCGGCCATAATTTGGCCAGGGCAAATAAGCTCCCGGCGAATAAAGCTGTTATCAACTTCACCCCAACCCGCAGCAACTAACTTAGGATCAATTAAATCCGCTCTGGTGTCGGCTTCGTTACGCGTCCTTGCTTGTGACATTAGGCCACCGCTCCTTCTTTTTCTTTGGTCAACTCGCCGGAAAAGGCTTTTTGTAAGATGGATTTTTTGAGTTCGTCTATCGAGTTCAATTTATTATGATATACATGTTCCAAGCTTATTACGTGATTAAATAACTCATCAAAATTGCGCACAAACTTCTCGGTTAATTCAACCGGTGGAATCGGCAAGGCTAATTGCTTTAGAGACTTCCCTGTAAAATGTTGGATACCAGCCCCAGTAAAACTGTTTTTTAGAGTGCCATTACAATCGCTCAGATATAAATAGTATAAAACCCAGCGATTATAGAGTGGATTATGACAACGTATTCTATGCAAGGCTTTTTGGAAAAAGATATCTTCATCTTGCTCCCAAATAGCTCCACGCCCTGGATAACCACCCTCACAAATTACCAAGTCTCCTTTTTTAATAGCATATCTTTCATACTCACTATCCTCAAAACGCATTTCAAGAAGATCATCTGTATTTATATTAAACCACTGAACATTTTGATTTCTTAAATATGGCTTTGGATTGCCTTTATTTTTCTTTTTATCAAGCATTTTTCCCAAACATGTTTCAGCGATTTCAGCAATCTTCTTAACTCCCCAATCATCACCATGCTGGCTAAATACTTGCTGCAAGTAGCTTTCAAACAGCTCGCGAGCGTTTTTGAGGTTTTGCTCGGTCTTGGCGCGGGCTTGCTCTATATCGGCGAAGGCTTGGTCGAGAATGGCGACGATGCGTTTTTGTTCGGGGATAGGTGGAACGCTAACTTCAAAGGGCGATATATCCGCTTTACTAAATCCAGCTTGAGCGGATCGTTCTGCAACCGACATTAGTCGTTTTTGAAAACTTTCTGAGTGAAGATATAAATATAAAAAGTCTTTATCGATTATATCTGTATTTGGAATTGTTTTAATCAGAGCCACATTATATGCGCCTGATTTACCTCGATGAACTTGACCAACAGATGCACCATATCGCGCTAGCATTACATCATCATTTTTACATATACGGTTTTTCTTAGCCTCTGGTATATAAATAGCCTTATCATCGCTTTTAAAATCTCGTATTTGGAGAAGCCTAATATATCCATCTTTTTCTTCTTGAATAAATACAGACTTTGGAGGCTGCGAACCTCCTTGAAAATCACAAATATCGCCTAGTTTATAAGTTAGCCACCCCATCACAACAACTCCTGAATCTTACCCAGAATCGCTTCACTCTCTTTATCCAGCGCGATGATTTCTTCGATAATGGCTTGAGGTTCACGCAGTGGGGCTTCTTCCGCTTGATTCGGGTTTTTAACCGATAAGTCCCATGTTGCATCATCTAGTTCAGTCGTCGCCAATGACCAAGACTTAGCACTGTCCTCAAAGCCCTTTTGTAGTTCAATAAACTCTTTTAAGTCGTTATCGTTGAGAGGGTTGGTTTTACCCAAGCTGCGGCCAGGATCAAGCTGATAGAACCATGTTTTCTGTGTTGGTTCGCCTTTGGTAAAAAACAACACCACGGTTTTTACCCCAGCGCCTAAAAAGGTTTTTGCTGGGCAGTCGAGCACGGTGTGTAAGTTGCAGTTTTCTAATAGCTCTTTACGCAAGGCAATGGCGGCGTTATCGGTATTCGATAAGAAAGTGTTTTTAATAACAATAGCGGCACGGCCACCAGGCTTGAGCATTTTTATAAAGTGCTGCAAAAACAAGAAGGCAGTTTCACCGGTTTTAATCGGGAAGTTTTGCTGAACTTCTTTACGCTCTTTGCCACCAAATGGTGGGTTAGCTAATACAATATCGTGCTGGTTGCTTGGAGTAATGTCTTGTAGATTTTCGCCTAGGGTATTGGTGTGAATAACGTTAGGTGCTTCAATGCCATGCAGAATCATGTTCATAATGGCGATAACGTAGGCTAAAGACTTTTTCTCTTTGGCGTAAAAGGTGTTTTCTTGCAGAGTTTTTAAGTCGCTGGTTGAAAGCTGCTTACGGCTTGCACCACCTTGGCGAAGGTAGTCGTATGCTTCACATAAGAAACCTGCCGACCCAGCTGCACCGTCGTATATGGTTTCGCCAATTTGCGGCTGTAATACATCGATCATCGCGCGGATTAATGGCCGCGGTGTGTAGTATTCACCGCCGTTGCGACCAGCGTTGCCCATGTTTTTAATTTTTACTTCGTACAGGTGTGAAAGCTCATGTTTTTCTTCTTGTGAGCGAAAACGTAATTCATCTACTTTCTCTAGGGCGTCACGAAGTGAGTAGCCACTTTGAATTTTGTTTTTGATCTCGCTAAATATCTCACCAATTTTGTATTCAATGGTGTCAGGGCTTTTAGCACGAAGCTTAAAGCCTTTAAGGTAAGGGAATAACTCGCCATCGACAAAATCTATTAAATCGGTACCTGTTAAGGCGTTGTCGTGATCAAACTCACCATTAGCGGTTTTCGGTGCAGCCCACGAACTCCAACGGTACTCTTCATCAATAATATATTGGTAGTCTTCTGCCATCAATTCGGCTTCTTGAGACTTAGTAAACTCTAAGTCATCAAGGTATTTTAAAAATAGCATCCACGACGATTGCTCTGTGTAGTCTAGTTCGCTAGAGCAACCTGCGTCTTTATGGAAAATGTCGTCGATATTTTTAAAGGTTTGTTCGAACATGTAAATTAAGTCCTTGTTAGCCAGTGAGCTTGAGATGATTTTTTTGCTTAAAGCAACTCACTCGCTTATTTATATTCCTGAGGTAATAGTGATTAATATACCCTAATTAATTAAAAAATTAATAATATATTAGTACCAAGTAGTTTTTGGTTAATCTAGGTCAATTTTATACTTTTGCCTTGCCGGTAGTATCTCTTCGAACTCGCAATTTAATGCGTTTACTAATTTATATAAGGTTTCGAGTTTAATATTAACATTACCTCTTTCCATTTTTCCGTAATTACCGCGCTCTATACCGACATAGGCGGCAAAACCTTCTTGCGAATAGCCTGCTTCTTTGCGTTTTTCTCGTAGCTTTTCACCAAAATGTTTAACTAAATCACTCACCTGATTTTCCTCAAGGCAAAATGATTAGATTTTCATGTTGAGGGCTTAACTACCACGCCCTATAATACCCATTATTATAAGAAGTTTATTAGGATTTACTTTGAAATTTGACCCTCTCGTAGCTCAAATTATTGTTGCACCAAATTTTGATAACTTTACAACAAGCGATGTACGCTCGGCGTACTTAGCATTAAAAAGTGATTCTTCTTTAGTACCTACAGCAGTTAGGCGAAGTATATATGCCGAACTGATCAAGCTTGTTAAAAAAGGCTGGCTGAAAAAGGTGGTATCAAATAAAAAAGGATTTACGCGATTCAATAAAACTGAGAGTTTTAACGTTGAGGCAATTACTCATTTAGCTAGTGCCATACCTATTGCAACAACAGAAAAGGCAGATGATAAACACGCACTGTTACTTAATAAGTTAAATCATTACAAAGCCGAGCTATTATTGAATATGGGTGAATCTGAGGCATATAAAGAGCTTTATTTGGAGTCACCCGAATTAGTAGATGAACTTCAGCCCCAATATAACAAAGCCAGAGACAACAACACCAGAATACTTGGCAAAATTAGAGCAATTGAAGGCTTACTGAAGCAAAACGAAGCATTAGAGAAAATATGAAACTAAGACTATGGCAAGCCGAATGTATTAATTTAGCGCTTGCACAATATCAGAATGGAGATAGCCACTTTTTAGCTTTGGCAACTCCAGGGGCGGGTAAAACCTTAATGGCTTCGGAATTAGCTAACCAGTTATTAAAAAATAATATGGTCGATGTGATTATTTGTTTTTCACCGTCATCTATTGTTTCTCAAGACTTTAAGGAAAGCTTACAGCTAAAAACGAATGAACGATTTGATGGGCTTATTGGCGCTAAAGGTAGAGCTTTAACCTATCAAAGCTTACAGTATTTAGATGTGCACTTTTGGCAGCTATTTGAACGATATCGTGTTTTTGTAATATTTGATGAAATTCATCATTGTGCTGGCTCTAATATTGACAACGCCAATGCTTGGGGTGAGCAGATAATACTTAACATTCAAAATAAAGCACAGTACACATTAGCCTTAACAGGCACTCCTTGGCGCTCTGACGCTGCTCCTATTGTTCTTTCATCATATCAACAGCCTAACAATAAAATAGCGTGTGATTACGTTTACGGGCTTTCTGAGGCTATTGGAGATAATGTTTGTCGGGTTCCACAAATAGTAGCAGTTGATAATAGCCGCATTACAGTTGTAGATGACGCTGAAACCAAAACATTTAACTGCTTTAAAGCGTTATTAACCGACTCTGGCGTTTCTTATCAAGAAATTATTGAAAATGAAGCGGTAATAAAATACATCGTTTCTTCCGCTCAAAAAAAGCTTACTTCAATCAGATTAAAAAACCCTGATGCCGCGGGGTTGATTGTTGCATCGTCTGTTGAGCATGCCCATCAAATCTCTATGCTAATGCGAACTTACTTTGACGAGGACAGCGTTGTAGTGACCTACCGAGAAAGTGAACCTACAAGTATTATTCAGCAGTTTAGACATGCGCACAGTAAATGGATTATTTCTGTTGGTATGATTAGCGAAGGTACAAACATCCCTCGTTTGCAGGTTTGCTGCCATCTTACAAACATAAAAACAGAAATGCATTTTAGGCAAATATTGGGCCGTATACTGAGGGTAACAAACTCTAAAAACCAAGAAGCTATTATGTACATGCCCGCCGAACCTAAGCTTTTAGAGTACGCGTATAGAGTTAATCAAGATGTTCCATTTGAAGCCGATGTAGTTAAGTTTGAAAAGATTGAAACTCCTGCTGGAAAAAACACCGCAGATACAGACTCAAGCGATATCACTTTTAATAAACAAAGTAAAAAATCTTCCAAAGCTCAGTTTGATTTTAATAACTTTGCTGACTTTTTTGATCAGCCAATTATGAGCAATAGGCCTGAAGCGACAGAGGAGCATTTTTTAACCGGTGCCTATGAGCGAATTATTAATATATCAGGCCGCTTTCAGCAAGAGGCTATTGCTTTAGGGTTAAGTGAATTGCGGTAAATACGCTAGAATTTAAGGCCTTAAGTAGCAATCTACAGGTAACATCGATTTCAGTTACACGAGGAAACATAACTTAATTTAAGGTGTTGCTATGGATAGCTTCTCTGAAATTCATAAACAAATAGACCTTATAAAGATTTTAAGCAATGGAAAAATCAGTGCAAAACCAAGTCATCTTGAGCAAATTAACTTTATACATCAAGGTGTAGATATAAAAAATACTGAGCGTTTAAGGATAGAGTTAGGCTGGGGTATACAAGCATTTTCTTCAGCTATTAGAACCCTTCATTTTTATACCTAACAACTGACAGTAAATTTCATTTTAAACATTAGGAGTACTCAGTCCACTCCTTTGCTTGAAAACTGAGTGTCAACTAACGCTTGCAGCACGCGCGCCCACGGAATGGAGCCAAAGGCGCAATGTAGTGGACGTCACAGTGCCTGCATTTGTTAAATCAATGATCGATCTACATCATTGACAGCAATTCCTATCTTGTAAGGAGATAGTGACCCATACCTTTATGTCAATCACATTTTTGTGTTTGAACATATGCCCATCCAATAAAATACTCTGGTGGTGCTTTTTTATTCGCTTTGTAACCTGGAGGAAGAGAGGTTTTTGCAATTAGTTGCTCTCGAGCCTCTTTTTCATTTTTTGGTACAGGTGCGCGATCACCCAGCCTTATTAGATCTGCCCCTCTCTTCATTTCTGCTAACTTAATCACAACTTCGTTAAGGTATTTATGAGGATAATCCTTAGGACAGATTTTAGTATTTCTTGACATATGAGTAGTGCCCCATAAAAAGCTCGTTGTATCGAGAACTCCGATACAGTATCCCTCTGCAAAATAACTAAACTCTTCTGACCCTTCTGGTAGTATTGCCTTTGTACAGAGGTCGAGAGCTTTTTCAAGACCTTCATTAGCTTGAGACATGTTAGTAAAGATAACAAAAAAGAAAAAAACTAATATCCTTTTCAATGCACAACTCCCATAGTGTTACAGATTTAACAATTTAATAGTGCGCTCAACGCGCATATTTCTGCCGATGCCACGCTCATTTTTCTACATTATATAGTTTTAACAAATAATCTAAGGTATTGCCATCACTAAGATTTCTAAAACTTTTCAGTAAAGTTAAATGGAACAATATGCGCGCGTCGCTCATTATTCGTAGCCAGTAAGCACATACCCTAAACCACTTTAAAGTGTAGTTCTTAGGTGTGAATGACTATAAATCGCTCTAAGCAGACTAACAGTCTTTATACCAAAGGAGACTTTGATGACTAAAGTTCAGAGGGCTGAAATATAAGTACTCTCTTTCGGGTTGTTCAAGTTAGTTGTCGCATAAGCTGCACTAGCTCTTTACTTATACTCAATTTTATTAATAAACCACTCTTTTATCCCTACTGGCGTTTTAACTTGAAAATCATCATCAACTTCCTTTTTTAGCATCGCTCTGGCCATAGGAGAGTCAATAGAAATGTAATCGTTACGACCATAGATCTCATCAGGGCCAACTATGCGAAAAGCTTTTGTTTCACCATCATCATTTTCAATCTCTACCCATGCCCCAAAGAAAACCTTGCCGGCTTGCTGAGGAGAGTAGTCAATAACTTTGACGGCTTCGATGCGCTTTCTAAGGAACCTAATTCGAGAATCTATCTGTCTAAGTAATCTTTTATTTTCTTTATAATCGGCATTATCTGAACGATCGCCAAGGCTAGCAGCCCAAGCTACTTTTTTTGTTATTTCAGGTCTGTAGTCGTGCCAAAGATAATTAAGCTCTTTATTTAGCTTGTCTAATCCTTCACGCGTTATTAGATTGGTATACAATTAGTTTGCCCCATCCCACTATTACAAATACTGCAATGCTTTTTTAACAGCATCTAAAGTTGCAACCGGGAGAAAATTATCTTTATCATTACTTGATAATATACTACCGTTTGGCCCCACTTCCAAACCTGCTCGGCGCATAAACTCTTTAGATATGAGGTATTCAAGAGCTTCTCTTTCTAAGTCAGTCTATTTTGAGTTTGGTGACGAAGACGACCCACCCTCATAAAATTCTATGACTGGACCAATCGGTACCGGAGTTTTTCAAGTTAGTTGTCGCAGCAAATTAAATTTTAGCGTGTGTTATAGATATTACGGCTATAAAAAATCTAAAGCTTTTTTTATAGCGTCAAGGGTAGCCGCTTTAAAAACAGCCTGCTTATTTTCATCAATAAGCTCCCCATAATCAGTTGGTGTTAATTTCCATTTGCTTTGAAAGCTATTTGATAATAAATATTCTAATGCCCTGCGCTCTTGAGGCGACAGTTTGTGCTCTGAATCAAGCCCAGTAGACTTGTAGTCATAAATATCAATTTTAAGGTTTGGTGGAATAATTTCTTGTAGCTTTTTTCGAGTCGCAATTAACTCGGAAGCTTGAATTTTTGCTAGTAATCGATGCTTTGGATTATTTATTTCATCTATCCAATTTAACTCTTGATGCTTTTGCTTACCAAGATCTTTTACTGGGCTACTCTCTGCAAATGATGCAATAAGTGCTCTATATTTTTCACCCGATTTATTGCGAATGCTTTGTGCCTTTGGAACTCCTCGTTGAGTGCCTAACTTTGATATAGTAGAAATAGAATAGTCATCAACACCTCTATTTCTTTGCTCCATACAAACCTTATAAATTGCTTCGAGGGTTTCACTAACTTTAGCGGAACACCCTTTTTGTAATTCAGTTAGTAGATTTTCAGGTGACATATTCATGACTCAACACCAGTTAATACATTGTTTTTATTAATAAACTCTATTTCAGACTTTAAAACCTGTTCCTCACCAAGAAGCTCGGAGAGTTTAATATCACAATTAATTACACGACTTACTTTTGACCATGTTTTTAAACGAGACTTTAAAAGGCGTGCCAGTTGATTTCCAGCATGCAACTGCTGCTCTTCTGTTAGCAAGAATAAACCTGGAGATATTTCATTAAATGCAGCCATTTTATCCAACAGTTGAGATCTTGGAATTATGGCATGCGATGCATTGGCCGACTCGTAAATCGTTGCATTCTCACAAACCTCTTGCAGCTGCTCAAATAATGATGTTTCTTCTAAAGATATCTCTATTTCTGCATCACTCATTTTAACTAGAGACAAGCTGTCTTTTTGATTAGTTATTGACTGTGTCATTTTAATTAGCTTATAGGCTGACTGTAAGTCACATAAAAGCATATCCATTTTCTTGGCTGCACTTTCATATTCTGACTCAGTTTTTCTTATTTTTAACTCAAGAACTTTACGCTCTGATAAGTCTATTTTTTCTTTTTTTAAATTAGCTACGTACTCTTTACGATCTAATTCATCTAAACTATGCTCAAGAGTAGTTACTTTATTTTGTAACTTTGTACATTGAGATGACTGGGTGTTAGAGTAAAGTAATATTTCATTAGTGATGGATAGCAATCCACCAATAAATGCGGGACCTGTAATAAAGTGACGACAGCGTAGACAGTTTTGCGTCCCTAGATAACCAGATGGAGCCGGTACACGCAATGATGTACCACTACCATTAAGTTCTCCGCCATCTTCACAACGAGTGGCGGCATATGGGCAGATACCATAATCCCTGAAAATGAAGTTTCCTGCAGGAATAGAGTTTGTTAATGAATTTAGTAAATCTTCATTATTTGATACCAGTTCATTTTTTACTTTCTCTATCTTATTTTGTTCTATTAAACTTTGAGTAGCGTCAACCCTCGTTTTTAATGCCTCTTTCTCGCCCTCCTCTAATCGTTTTCTAATGTCACCTTGCGTAATTTTGCAGTAATAAATAGACATTACAATTGACGAGTGCCCAACAACTTTCATAACTATTTCAATAGGCATCCCCATTTCCATTATATAAGCCGTTATAAGACTCACTCGCATAGAGTGAGGAGTATACTTAGACTTATATTGATTTAATGTTGTTTCCTTCCCTGATAGCGTTGCGAGCTCTAAGTTTGATGGTTGAACATTATAAAGTGCGGCCGCTAACCTTGGTGTTAGCGCATTACCAACACTTTGTGGCTCAACATCCTGATAAGCCCTAAATAAAAAACAATTTATTCCTTTAGCCTTAAGTTGCAACTCATTTAAATTTGTTCTTTTACAACTAGACCAGTTTGTAGGACTATCTATAGGATTATATTTTTGCTGCCATTTACGAAGTCTTATCAACCAGTAAATAAGATCTTCAGGTATCCACGGAATTGAATAACCTTGGCCATTATTACTTGTTTTGTTTGTAGTGATAAACATCCCTGCGTTATCGTCAGGCATTCTTTTTATAAAAGCTTGGTTTTTTGTTAACCCTGAAAAAATAGATTTATTTTTTTCCCAAATTATTTTTCCATTTTGATCAACATTAGCTATTACATCATCAGCTTCACCTGAGTCATTATATGCAATCTGACGACCCCGTAATGGAACTTTTGTCAAAGTAAACGTATGCAGCCAATTGATCGGAGACCACATATAAAGCTGCTCTCCAACCTTTTTTATTACGCAATCAGGATCACTTTTATCTACTTCCCACGCTGATACTTTCAGCCAGTCAGCATCAAACTTTTGCAAATGCTTTAGGTCTCTAAAATTTTTTGCTTTCGCAGGGATTATCCACTCTTGGGCCTTTTTAACAAAATAGTACTGTAAGCAAGGTTTAGTTGATTCAGCTCGCTGGGGAGACATCACACTGGATGAATTTGATAGAAGCGATAAAGGGTTTCTAGCATCCATTACTCGAATGATCTCTCCAGTTTCCTCATCCTCACTAGTTAGATCATTGGTAATCACAAAGTCCAAAAACTCATTTACTGCAATTATTAAATTACGCCGCATATTATCGGTATTCAACTTTTCTAATTCTTGCTTTAAAGGTCTGATATTAACTTTTTGCTTAGTAAGAAATGCTTCTGGAGTTAAGCTTTTATCATGTTTTTCTATATAGATTCGAACGAATCGACAAAGCAATGAGTTTTTAGAGCCTCCCCCTAATGCTTGGGTCATAAATTCTTCTATTTTTACCGCCCAAGCTATATATGGTTTTGCAATAAATTTTAAATTGTAAGGTTCTTTTTTACCTAAAAATTTAAACCAATTTTCCCATTCACTTTCCCACACCCCCTGCGGATCATTTGGTATTTGAGGGTCACCTTGTTTTTTAACAAATGCCCTGTATTCCTTTTGTGATTTAAGAGCTAATGGCTTAATAATACTCTTTAACTTGTTATAGGAATAAAAATCAGGGACATCAAATGTATCTTTATAGCTCACCCACTCATCCTTAAAAACCCTCTCTGGATGTGCAATAAGACCTGGTATGCTTTTGTAATTTTCTAAATGTAGCCTTGAGTTAGTGATACCGTTTTTTTTGCATATTGCTTTGTATTCACCCAATGTTTTTATTGATACAGGTATATTTAATGGAAGGCTCGAGTTACCTTT
>NZ_JBQSVO010000014.1:0-44988 GCF_052376275.1 Pseudoalteromonas sp. AOP7-A1-14
CATTTAGCGGCTTTTTTATTGGTGTTAACTTACCTGTAAGCGCTAATTTATTTAGCGCTTTTTTAATTGCGAAATGCAAACTATTCTAATCGAGCTGTGTAGCGGCTTTCATCTTTGTAACAAAGGCTTTGAGTTCGCTGAGCATAGCATCACTATTGGTTAAGTTTGCTTCGATAATTTTAACTACGGCAGAGCCTGAAATAGTGCCTGCTGCTCCTGCATTAAGTGCGGCTTTTACATCCACTGGTGTTGATATACCAAAACCTAATAATGCCGGTGCGCTGTGGTACTCTTTTAGCTTAGTAACAATAGATGATGCTGGCATTTGCGCTTTAGTTTCAGTGCCTGTAACGCCTGCGCGTGATAATAAATAAGTATAACCACGGCCATAAGATGCACACTCGCGAAGCGTGTCGTCAGGTGCATTTGGTGTGGCAATGAAAATAGGGTCGATGCCATTATCTTTAGCTGCTTTACGAAACACTTTTGATTCATGTAAAGGCACGTCAGCCACTAAAATAGAGTCAACGCCTGCTGCTTTTGCGCCCTTATAAAATGCCTCAATACCGCGTTTGAATACTAAATTAGAGTAAAGTAATAGCCCGATAGGAATGTCCGCATTGTAGTCACGTACTTGTTTAATAATATCAAAGCAGTCTTCGGTATTAATATTTTCATCAAGGGCACGAATATTAGCCGCTTGAATAACGGGACCATCGGCAATTGGATCTGAATACGGAATTCCTAGTTCTAATGCATCAGCGCCGCCATCAATTAAGCTTTTAATTATTTCTACGCTTAATGCTTTATTAGGATCGCCGATAGTAACAAATGGCACAAATGCGCCTTGGTTTTGCTCTTTTAAGGCTGCAAAGGTTTGTCCGTAACGATCCGTATTTTGAGTCGAATGGCTCATAGCTTGCCTCCTTCAGATAATACGTTGTGAACGTGGGCTAAGTCTTTATCACCACGGCCACTTAAATTAACCACTAAAATGCTTTCTTCGGTTTGTTCCTCGGCATATCTGAGTGCGTAGGCAAGGGCATGGCTTGACTCAAGCGCGGGGATAATCCCTTCTTTTTTAGCAAGTAGCTGAAACGCTTCAAGGGCTTCATCATCAGTAATGCCAACATATTGCGCGCGGCCAGTTTCGTGTAAAAACGCATGTTGCGGGCCTACCGCAGGGTAATCAAGCCCCGCTGATACCGAGTAAGACTCTTCAATTTGGCCGTCGTCATTTTGCATAATGTAGGTATAAGTGCCGTGTAATACACCTTTGGTGCCTTTACATAGCGTTGCGCCGTGCTCTTTAGTATCAAGGCCTTTGCCTGCCGGCTCTACGCCAATAAGCTTAACGCTTGGCTCGTCAATAAAGTCATTAAACATACCAATGGCGTTTGAGCCACCACCGACACAAGCAAGTACCGCATCAGGTAAACGACCTTCAGCTTTTAATACTTGTTGCTTGGCTTCTTCACCAATCATTTTTTGAAACTCACGTACAATCGTTGGAAATGGATGCGGACCTGCTGCGGTGCCTAATAAATAGTGGGCATCTTTATAATTGGCTGACCAATCACGAAGTGCTTCGTTTACTGCATCTTTTAAGGTGCCTGAACCTGCGGTTACGGGGATCACTTCGGCGCCCATCAGCTTCATTCTAAATACATTAGGTTGCTGGCGTTCTACATCTTTAGCGCCCATGTAAACACGACACTTTAAACCTAGTAATGCACAAGCAAGGGCGGTTGCTACACCATGTTGACCTGCGCCCGTTTCAGCAATAACCTGCTTTTTACCCATGCGTTTGGTGAGTAGCGCTTGACCTAACACTTGATTGGTTTTGTGCGCGCCACCGTGGAGTAAATCTTCGCGTTTTAAGTACAGTTTTACTTTTGGGTTTTTAACTAAGTTACGAGTAAGTGTGAGTGGCGTAGGGCGCCCAGCATACTCGTTTAATAGTTTTTCAAATTCAGCTTGAAAGTCAGCATCGGTTTGCGACTTATTAAATTCATTTTCTAACTGCTTCAGTGCAGGAACAAGGAGCTCTGGGACAAACATGCCACCAAACTCACCAAAATAGGCTGGATTATTCATTGTAACCTCAATATTGACGGATGCTTACAAAGGCATCATTTAATTTTTTTGAACACTTTTTACCTGGCGACGTTTCTACCCCAGAATTAAGGTCTAGGCCAAGTGCGCCATGAAAAAGTGCGTCAGGAATATTTATAGGATTAAGCCCGCCAGCGAGCATAAAGCCGGTTGTGGCATCATCAAGCATTGACCAATCAAAGGTTTTACCTGTACCGCCCGCTTGGCTGTCGCTATGGGTGTCGTATAAGTGCCGGTCAACACCATTTACAGGTGATGGTAACGCGTTTTTAATTGCTTGGGCTTTCCAAATTTGACAGCTAGTTGGTAACAGTTTTCGCAAACTTGTAATGTAGTCGTCGTCTTCTTGGCCATGCAATTGCACCGCAGCAAGTTTAAGAGTGTGCGCATATTCACTTACTTGTTCAATTGCAGTGTTTACAAATACGCCAACATAAGCCAATGGTGCACTTTGGGTGATGGTTTTTGCGCAATCTAAATCAATATAGCGAGGCGATTTAGGATGAAAAATTAAACCGCCAAACACAGCCCCGCTGCTATAAGCGGCTTGTGCATCTTGCTTTCGGGTAAGGCCGCAGACTTTGTTTTCACCTAATATAACACTACGACAAGCGCGTTCTAGGTCGCGCTCAGTCATTAATGAGCTGCCAATTAAAAAGCCATCACATAAAGGCGCAAGGCGTTTTACATCTTGATGGGTGTAAATGCCCGACTCAGAAACGACCACTTTATCAATTGGGATCAATTGTCGTAACTTTTCTGTGGTGGCTAAATCGGTGCTTAAATCCCGTAAGTCACGATTATTAATACCAATAATGTTGGCGTTTAGGGTAAGCGCGCGAGTGACTTCTTGTTCGTTACTTACCTCTGTAAGCACAGCCATATTAAGTGATTCAGCAACGCTGCGCAATGTGTTGTATTGTTCATCATCCAATACTGAAAGCATCAGTAAAATAGCATCGCCGCCATAAATACGCGCCATATAAACTTGGTATTCGTCGATGAAAAAATCTTTACAAATAAGCGGCTGCTCTACTTGGCTACGCACAAATTTAAGATAATCAAAACTACCTTGAAAGTATTTTTCATCGGTAAGCACGCTCATACACGTAGCGTACTTTTTATAAACTGAAGTGATCTCGGTTAAATCAAAAGGTTCACGAATAAGCCCTTTAGAAGGTGAGGCCTTTTTACATTCTAAAATAAATTGTGTGCCTTTGGCGGCAAGGGCGCTATAAAAGTCGCGACTAGTCGGTACGGCCTGCTCTTTAAAGTTTGCTAGTGGGCGTTTGGCTTTACGCTCAATGAGCTCTAATTTTTTATCAGCGATTATTTTATCTAATACATTAGCCATTATTTACCTCTACCGCGTTTACTTGTGAATTACTGGCTGTAATGATTGCATTTAACGTGGCTATTGCTTGGCCACTTGCTAATACGTTTTTAACCTGTTCTGCACCGGCTTTCAAATCGCTTACTTGCTGGGTTAAATATAATAATGCCGCCACATTTGCAATAATTGCTGCGTTATGCGCATCACTCCCTTTACCTGCTAAAATCGCTTTGCTAGCACGGGCGTTGTATTCTGGCCCTTCACCGGCTAGTTGTTCAAGTGAATAGTTTGCAAGACCAAAGTCAGCAGGGGTGAGGGTGTACTCTTTAAGCGCGCCATTATTAAGCTCAACCACAGTCGTTTCGCCGTGTAGGGCTATTTCATCAGTACCTGCACCATGTACCACCATCGCGCGTTTAGTGCCTAATGTTTGAAGTGTTTTTGCCATCGGTAAGCAAAGGCTTTTATCGTACACGCCAAGTAGCTGTACTTCAGGTGCGGCAGGATTTGCCAACGGCCCTAAAATATTAAAAATAGTGCGAGTTTTAAGTGCGGTACGCACACCCATCGCATGACGTACGCCGCTGTGATAGTGCGGGGCAAATAAAAACGTAAACCCGGTTTGGCTTAAACACTCACTTGCATGCTCTGGGTTCATATCAATATTAATACCCAGGGCTTTAAGTAAATCGGCTGAGCCTGAATTGCTCGATACGCTACGGTTACCATGTTTAACCATATTAATACCGCAAGCAGCAGCGACAATGGCAGCCGTGGTGCTGATATTAATGGTGTTTGAGCCATCACCACCGGTGCCACAGCTATCACATAGGTTTGTTAGTGTTGTATTAAAGTTTTTGGCATTAGCGCGCATAGAGGCCGCTGCACCTGCTATTTCATCGCTCACTTCGCCTTTTATTTTAAGCGCGATTAATAGCGCTGACAGTTCAATATCAGAGACTTTGCCTTGCATTATTTCAGCAAATAACTGCTGGCTTTGGCTAAAGCTTAATGGTTGCTGAGCTATTAGCTGATTGAGTAAAGTCCCAATATTTGCTATGTCAGCGTTCGTTTCTGGTTGTGTTGCTGGCATACTATTCTCGCTTAATTCGAGTTGGCTAAAAAGTGCATACTTTGCTGTAATAGTGCAGCGCCGTTAGGCGTTAAAATTGACTCGGGATGAAACTGAAAACCTAAGGTGTTATCGCTGTGGTGGTAAATCGCCATAGGAATATCAGCAAACTCGGCTATAACCTCAACGCTTTTAGGTACTTTTGTGGCCATTAATGAGTGATAACGTGCCACTGGCATTTGTTTACCCATACCTGCAAATACAGGGTGGTCGCTAAGCTCAATAAGTGATGATTTACCATGTACGGTTTCCCCTGCATGGCCAATAATACCGCCATAACTTTGGGTTAATGCTTGTTGGCCTAAACAAATGCCTAGCATCGGGAATCGGCCTTTACAAAGCTCAATCAGTGTCATTAAACAGCCTGCATTGCTCGGAGCGCCAGGCCCTGGCGAAAGCACTAAAATAACCGGGCTGGTTTCGTTACACATTTTGTCAAAAATAACCTGTGCATCTATGTTATTACGATATACCACTAAATCGCTTCCCAACATAGAAAGTTCATCGACTAAGTTATAACTAAAAGAATCAAAGTTATCTAAAAAATAGATTTTAATTTTGCTTAAATCTTGCATAGTATTCCTAATTAACCTTGATACGTCGATTGAATTGCGGCGATAACCGCTTGGGCTTTAGCGCGGGTTTCATTGGCTTCTGATTGCGGATCTGAATCAAATACAACGCCGGCACCGGCTTGTACATAAGCAACATTGTTTTTTACAAACGCAGAGCGAATAACAATACAACTGTCCATTACACCATCACCGGTTAAATAACCCACCGCGCCACCGTAACTGCCACGGCGCTTGCCTTCTGTTTGACGAACTAACTCTGCCGCACTGACTTTAGGTGCGCCGACTAAGGTGCCCATGTTCATACAAGCTTGGTAAGCATGCAGGGCGTCAAGTTCAGGCTTTAAGGTGCCAACCACACGTGATACTAAATGCATAACTTGTGAATAACGGTCTACCTTTAATAACTCTTTTGCGTGACGTGTGCCGGGTACGCTAATACGAGCCACATCATTGCGGGCTAAATCAACCAGCATTAAATGCTCGGCGCGTTCTTTTTGGTCGTTACGAAGTTCAAGTTCGATGCGGCTGTCTAAGTCTGGGTTTATTTGTCCGTTGGCAAATTTACCACGCGCACGAGTACCAGCTATCGGATACACTTCTACTTGCTTTGAATCAGGGCAAAATTTAAGGGCTGATTCAGGAGAGGCACCAAATAAAACAAATTCACTGTCGCGCATATAAAACATATAAGGGCTGGGGTTTTGTTTTTTAAGTTGGCTGTAAGCATGTAGTGAATCGGCGCAAGGTAATGAAAACGTGCGTGAAGGCACAACTTGAAAAATATCGCCATCAACAATATTCTTTTTTAGTTTTTCAACTTGCTGACAGTAAGTTTCATCGCTTATATCAACCTTCACTTCGCTTTTACCTGCACAAGGTTTACCGGTGTAATTACTTGCTTGGTCGCATACTGCATTTAAACGTTCGAGTTTTTCACCTATTTCAAAACAATTTGCATGTACGTCTGGACCATTAAATACATTGCCAATTAGCTCAGTGGTTTTCGCTTGGTGATCGATTACAACTAAAGTTTCAGCAAGGTAAAAAACGTAATCTGGGCAGCTATTTTCGCCGTCAGGTACATCGCTTAGCTGTTCAAAATTGGCTACCATGTCATAGGCAAACACACCGCCTAAGAATAACGAAAAAGGGTTGTCGGTAGTGCTAGTGATATTATTTATACAGCTACGTAAAGTGCTAAAAGCATTGTCGGCAATCAGCTTTGAGGCTTCGTCAATATCGCTTGAAATGCCTTGGTAAGTTAAAGTAAGTTGATTACCTTGTTGACTTACTGCGCAATTTTGCAAGTTAGCTTGTAAGTAGGGTAGTAATTGTTGGCCGTTATTTGACTGCGCGGTAATCGTTACTGTTTTACCAGTACAGACAATTTTTAGTGCACTGTCGACCAAAATTAAACTTTTTACGCTATCTTTTGAATCAATTTCAGCTGACTCTAATAGCAGTGAATTGGGCTTATCAAGTAGCCCGTAAAGCGCCAATGGGCTACTTATATAATCGCGTATTTGGGTGATACTGGTTACTTCACCCGGCGTTGTTGTTATATGACTAAATATCAAACCTCATTCCCTCAAAAAAAGTAAACCCCGCAAGCTATGCTGTGCAGGGTTTGAATAACGATACCTATTTTTAGATAAACCATTACCGTCCCGCTATATCAGGCGCCACCACCAACGATGCGTAAGAGTAAGACCGTTATTCATATTTTTTGCCTCAAGCTAAATTAAAAAAAAGATATAAAAAAACCCGCAATAAGCGGGTTTTGAATTTGTTAGACACGACAATTCGTCACCCGATAAATTACGAGTGCCACCACCAGATAGTGTTTTGGATTGAATTAATCATTATTTTAGTTCTTTATGTGTCTTAAGTGGATACAGTAAACCGTACTAACACCTTAAGTGTCAAGTGTTTATTTAAAACATTTTAGTTAAAATTTTTGTTATACTTAATAACAACTTTGTACATTTACGATGAGCAGTATTCTCTTTTGATAAAATACGATTTACATAGCCACACCACTCACTCAGACGGACAATTAACTGTTGAGCAATTATTGTTGCGTGCGGTTGATAAAAACATCGATGTATTTGCCATTACTGATCACGATACGGTTGCGGCTATAAAGCCCGCTAAAGCTTTTATTAAAGAAGAGGCTCTACCGCTTACCTTGATTAGCGGTGTTGAAATATCTACTAAATGGGAAAGCTTTGAAATTCATATTGTTGGTTTAAATGTTGACTCCGAGCAACAATCATTGCAATTATTATTGCAACAGCAACAACAAAAACGTGCCGATCGAGCCAAGGAAATAGGCCGCCGCCTTGAAAAAAAAGGTTTTGATGGTATTTATGAGCAAACAGCGGAACTTGCTGCTGATGCACAAATTACCCGTGCTCATTATGCCAGAGCACTTATTGCGCGCGGCGTGGCAAGTACTATACCCGGTGTATTTAAAAAGTATTTGGGGCGCGGAAAAACCGGCTATGTACCAAGTACATGGTGTGATATGCAAACGGCCATCACGGCCATTCATCAAGCTGGTGGGGTGGCCGTTATTGCGCACCCAGGGCGCTATCAGATGTCTAATAAATGGTTACGTAAGTTATTGGCACAGTTTAAAGAAGCTGGAGGTGATGCTATGGAAGTAGCACAGCCGCAACAGGCGCCGAGCGAAAGACAGTTTTTAGGTCAACTAAGCCGAGAATTTGATCTATTATGCTCACAAGGTTCTGACTTTCATTTTCCTACCAGTTGGTTGGAGCTTGGCAAAAATTTATACTTACCTAAGGACTGCCAAGGTGTTTGGCAATCTTGGGAAGGGCAACAAGGAGATGAAAATGAGTGATTTTTTATATATTCATCCTGATAATCCACAGCCACGTTTAATAAATCAAGCGGTTGCTATTATCGAAAAAGGTGGAGTTGTGGTTTATCCAACTGACTCTGGTTATGCCATTGGATGTAGCTTAGGTAACAAACAAGCAAAAGAACGTATTGAACGTATTCGTGGTATTGAAAAACATCATAATTTTACTTTAGTGTGCCGTGATTTATCTGAGCTTTCAACCTATGCACGGGTTGATAATCAGTTATTTAGGCTAATTAAAAATAACACACCTGGGCCTTATACGTTTATTTTTAAAGGTACTAAAGAGGTACCTAAAAGATTATTAAACGATAAAAAGAAAACTATTGGTATCCGCGTAATAGAGCACCCAATTACTTGTGCGTTGCTTGCTGAATTAGGTGAACCGATAATGTCGTGTTCACTAATTTTACCGGGCGAGCAATTTACCGAGTCAGATCCAGATGATATTCGCGACCGAATTGGTAACCAAGTTGACTTAATTATTCATGGTGGACACTTAGCTGAGCAAGCCACGACGGTAGTTGACTTATCTGAAGATGACATACAAATATTACGTGTCGGTTGCGGTGATACATCACCCTTTGAGTAGATTTAATGTCGCAGAGCAACAATGAAGCAACAACGTTAAATGAGCCAGTACAGCAAAAGCTGCCACTGGCTTTTTTGCATGGTAAAGCGGTTATAGATAAGCCTGAAGACTTATATATTCCACCTGATGCTCTTAAAGTGATCCTCGAAACTTTTGAAGGCCCGCTTGATTTATTACTTTATCTAATTAAAAAGCACAGACTGGATATTTTAGAGCTGTCTATTTTTAGCATTACCGAGCAATATATGGGTTATGTCGAACTGATGACCGAGTTTCAGCTAGAACTCGCTGGTGAGTATTTAGTGATGGCCGCTTTACTTGCACAAATTAAGTCGCGATTGTTGTTACCAAAACATGAAGAGCTTGAAGAAGAGGAGGACCCTCGTGCAGAGCTTATCCGGCGACTACAAGAGTACGAACAATTTAAAAAAGCGGCAGAAAATCTCGACGAAATTCCTCGTGTAGGACGCGATATTCAATTAGCGAAAGCACAAATGCCAGAGCAAAGTGAGCAAGCTCAGATATTACCCGATGTAGAGCTCAAAGACTTACTAGTGGCACTTAGTGATGTTATGGCAAGAGCTAAAACTTTTGAGCATCATCAAATAACTGCAGAAGCGCTTTCTACTCGTGAACGCATGAGTTTAATATTACAAAAGCTTTCACAAACGGGTTCGCAACTGCCATTTAGTGAGTTATTTACTTTTAATGAAGGACGCAGCGGTGTAGTTGTAAGTTTTGTTGCTATGCTTGAGCTGATCAAAGAAAACCTGGTTAGTTGTTTTCAAACCGAGCCGGGCAGTCAACTGTATGTAAATTTAGTTGAGCATGAAAGTGATTAGGCTTATTAAACTTTAACTGTTTAGCTTTAGGTTAGTGAAATACTTTGTGTTTATATGCACATAAGTTGTTTGTTAAATGCTATTTTATTTTCATTGGGCACGCGATATTGTTGTTTTAATGATGTTTAGGATTAATGAAGATGTTTAAAAATACGCGCACTGGTTATGGCTGGGTAGCAATTACCTTGCATTGGCTAATGGCTGTCATGGTGGTTGGCTTATTCGGCCTTGGCTTATATATGGTTGAACTTACTTATTATGACAGTTGGTATCGTGGTTCGATGGATTTACATAAAAGTATTGGTATCACCCTAGTAATATTACTGATATTTAGATTTTTTTGGCGGGTACTGGGCACTAACCCAGAACCGGTTTCAGGTGGCAGTACTAGGCTCAATAAAGTAGCAAAGACGGCACATGTCTTATTATATATTTTACTGTGTATTATAGTTGTAGCAGGTTACATGATTTCTACTGCTGATGGTCGCTCGATTGAAGTATTCAGCTTATTTAGTATTCCAGCAATTGACTTTAGCATTGCAGAGCAGGCAGATATTGCTGGTGAATTTCATTATTATACGGCCTGTACGCTAATTGGTTTAGTGCTTTTACATGCGTTTGGGGCGTTTAAACACCATTTTATTGATAAAGATAAAACCTTAGTTCGAATGATCAAACCTATAAAGGAAGATTAAAATGAAAAAGTTATTAGTTTCTGCTGCTGTTGCAGCTACATTATTTGGTGCAAGCGCGGCGCAGGCTGCTGATTATGTTATTGATACAAAAGGTGCTCATGCCTTTGTTAACTTTAAAATTAAGCATTTAGGTTATAGCTGGTTACATGGCCGTTTTAATACCTTTGATGGTGAGTTTAGCTATGATGCAAAAAAACCTGATGCATCACAAATAGTAGTAAATATTGATACTAAAAGTATTGATTCAAACCATGCTGAGCGTGATAAACATTTACGTGGCGATGACTTTTTAAATGTAGATAAATTTCCTAAAGCATCATTTAAAAGTACTTCAATTAAATTTGAAGATGACGGTGAAGAGGCTGATGTGACCGGCGAGTTTACTTTACATGGTGTTACAAAAACGATTACCTTTGAAATTGAAAAAATCGGTGAAGGTAAAGATCCATGGGGAGGGACCCGTGTCGGCTTTGAGGGGGAAACAAGTTTAAAACTCGCTGATTACGATATTGATTATGATTTAGGCCCAGCTTCAACGCATGTAGATATTGGACTATTTATTGAAGGGATACGTAAATAAGAGTCTATAAATAGATAATTAGATTTTATATCAAAAGCCACACATACATTGTGTGGCTTTTTTGTAGCTCAGTTGGGTAATGAACACGTAATGACTGTGTTTAATCTCGTTTAAGTTGCTTAGCAAGCGCTTCGGGAATCGCAAAAGGAGATGATAAACCTATGGTTGAAAACTCTTTGCTAAAAACAATGTGGTCTTTTGTTGTTTGTTTTTATAAAGCGAAAACATAAATTAATGCTTAAACTGATTGGAAAGCTCGTAAGCAAGTAGGACTTGGAAAAGTTGTGTTAAAGCTATAATGACTCATAAATTCAGTGTGGCAGAAAACCGAGGATTAAAAAGCAAACCGCCAGCAAGTAGCTGGCGAATTATTATATGATGAGATAAATCAACTTAATTTGATTTTAGCCATTTAACAAATAGGCGTGCATCACTTGCTTTACTAAATAAGGCATTTTTTAAGCCTTGCGTATCAGAAAATATAACACGTTGTTTATTTACTGAAATTGATTGCACTGGATGGGCAATCTGGATCATCGATCCGTTATAACTATAAGACATAATAAAACTCACTTTTTTCTTGTTATCAATTATGTTGCCATTACTTTTGTGGCGCTAATACATAATTAGATGACCGTGTTGTGTTTAGCTTCATTACAGTGTTGACGATCTTTATGACATTTATGCGACTATATATAAAAAATATATGTCGTAGTCTGAGTTGGGGTTCTCGCCGTTACAATAATTTAGCTTTAGATATACGTTTGTGCGGGCTTACTGGATCAGGGTAAAGAGGTTAACCGCGAGGTTTTTTAAAACCAAGCAAGTACTATAATTGTAATTCATAAAATAAGCAAGGTTTTTATTCTTGCTTTGATAAAATAAATGATGCTTTATTTTGGCCTTATTTATCAATAGTTGATAAACCTTCAATACTTTGTACATTTTTAATAAGTAGGCTGGCTTAAACAGTTAATATAGGGAGTTTAACATTAAGTTCGGATATGTATTTATACGTTGAATAGCAAGTATAGCGGGATACACAAAGACAAATTAGCACAGCCATGCTTTAATAAATCTCATGTCAAATAAAGTGGGTTTTATCAGTCATGCAATATCAACATATCACTATACCGCCAAAAGGCGAAGCAATCACTATCGACGATAATGGGCAATGGTCTATTCCGTTAGAGCCTATTATTGCTTATATAGAAGGGGATGGTGTGGGGGAGGATATCACCCCTATGATGCTAAAAGTGGTTAATGCGGCTGTTTTAACCTGCTATCAAACTTCGCGTAAAATCCATTGGATGCAAATATATAATGGTGAAAAAGCGGCACAATTATATGACGGTGATTGGTTTCCTCAAGAAACTATTCATGCTGTTAGGCAGTTCAAAATTGCTATAAAAGGACCGTTAACGACACCGGTAGGTGGCGGTTTTCGTTCTTTAAATGTAGCGCTTCGCCAAGAGATGGATTTGTTTGTGAATATGCGTCCTATTAGAGGATATGCAAACTTACCTTCGCCACTTAAAAAACCTGAAAATACTAATATTGTAGTCTTTCGTGACAGCTCGGAAGATATTTACTCCGGTGTTGAATGGCAGGCGGGAAGTGTTGAGGCTGAAAAAGTATTGGATTTTTTGTGTCATGATATGGGAGTCACACGGCTACGTTTTGATACTCAATGTGGCATTGGCATTAAAAATATTTCTAAAGAAGGTGCTTCGCGGCTAATGCGCTACGCGCTTAACTACTCACTCAAACATAAAAGTGACTCATTAACCTTAGTACATAAAGGTAATGTATTAAAATTTACTGATGGAGCATTTAAACGCTGGGGCTTTGAAGTTGCTAAAACCGAATTCGGGGCAGTTGAGCATGCGAATGGGCGATGGCTGCAAATAGCAAGAGAAGGTCAAGATCCGCTGATAATAAAAGAAGTCATTGCTGATAATATGCTACAACAAGCGCTTATGACACCAGAGCATTTTGATGTTGTGGTAACAACAAATCAAAATGGTGATTATTTAGCGGATATGCTTACCGCGCAAGTGGGTGGCATAGGTATATTACCTGCGGCTAACTTAAATCAAGAAGTTGCTTTTTTTGAGCCAACTCATGGTACTTTTTCACGCATAGCGGGAGAAAATATGGCGAATCCCAGTAGCAGTATTTTAAGTGCTGTGATGATGTTACGCTTTATGGGTTGGCACGATGCTGCAGACTGTATTGAGTGTGCGTTAGAGCAAACATTAGAGGCGGGTGAGTTGACTTTTGATTTACACGAAAACCAGGCAAGCTTGGAAAATGATCACCCGAAAGTTTTTAGCTGTAGCGAATTTGCAGATAAAATTATTGAACGCTTACAAACTCCATAACTAGAGACGATTTACTTTAACCTTCACGGGACTAAGCAAGGAGCATGAACTGGAAGCTGTAGTTTTGCTCTATTTTTACTTAGCCCATAAGGTTAAAACTTCGCACTGCGATTAAATCATCTCTAGTTTGAAAGTCCTCAAAGGTCACTCTAGGCTGCATTTGTATTTAATTTTTCGCGGTATACGTTTTCACGTTGACATAACTGTGCTGCACGTTGATATATCGCTTGTGCGCCTGGTTCGTCATTAAATGTACCGCTTAAAGTATCAATTAGGCTTACTACAATAATAGCCGGAACTTGGCAGCAGTATTCATCTAGAACTGCGTCCGTAGTTTGTGCATCAACATGACACAATGGATGCTTTTTCTCAGATTGATAAGCATAAAGTAGTGCCTGTGCATCTAGAGTGTCATTATTTTGATGTTTGTTCTTACGGCATTGGCAACCAAATTCGTCAACCAAAGTTGCTAGCGTTTGATACACGTCATCGCAAGCAATTTTATCTGATTTACACAGTTGCTCCTCGATAAACGTATGTAGTTTCCCATAAATGAATAAACCATCTTGTTGTGTGAAGTGTGTAGTTGGCATCATAATCGCCTCTTCTGTCTGTTGGTAAAGTTATAAGTATTAAACTGAATAATTGGTACAGCTTCACTCTAGCTCGCTAGATACTATTTATGAAATTGTTGCTTTCAATAATAGATATTAATTTAATCAATAAAGTTAAAATTAGTAGTAGAAATACAAATTTAAGTATAGAAAAAACATCTGGCAGAGGTAATTATAATTGGATGAGTAAACTTTTTTCGTCTTGGATAACTACTTTGTCACGACCGGTCTTTTTGGCAATGTATAGACAACGATCGGCACTTTTCAGCAATTCATTAATGCTTAGAGTGCCATCTTGGGAGCAGCTCACTCCAACACTGATAGAGAGGTGTATCTTAAAGTGTTGGCAGTGTAGAGGGAGTTTTCGAATACATTCGTGAAGCTTTTCAGCATTTTGTTTTGCTTCGATAAGCGTGTGGTTAGGTAAAATAATAGCGAACTCTTCTCCGCCAATACGCGCGCAAACCCCAATATCAGAGAATAGCGCTTTTATATGTTGAGAAATCCATTGTATAGCCGAGTCGCCAATACTATGTCCGTACTTATCGTTGACACTTTTAAAGTAATCAATATCTACCATGATCATGCTTATTGGCTTGTTATGTTTTATCACCTCTTGACGCAATTCTTCTCCTTTTATAAATAAACCACGGCGGTTTAATAACGTACTTAATAAATCTTGGTTGGCTAAATCTCGAAGTTTAGCTTCATCATCAGCAAACATAATAAAAGGCAGTAGAAATGAGCAGACAGTGGTTAGGATCAAGTGATTAATTAAAATAGTATTAAGTGTTTGAGAACTAACAGGGGGGGTGTAACCATAAATGTTGAGTAGCAGCAAAGCCCCTTGGTAGAGCATTATAAAGCCATGGCTGATAAAGCAAGCGGTGAGGATTTTTTGATGAATAGCTACATTACTTTGCAACTTATGAATGAGATATGCTGAATATAAAAATAAAAAACCAATAATAAGGCTGGTAACAAGTTGTCCAGCGGGGTGAGTATATATGGGTATCAGAGTTATCGCACTGATACCAAATAAAGCTAACATTGGCTGTTGAGCGTTTTTTTTACTCGGCGATATTCTTTCAATGCCTGTGGTGACAAGTATGGGGGATGCAATTATAGCTAAGCTAGCAAGGTAATGAGTTATAAATGGGCTATCAATTACAATACGTAAACTAGTTAGTATTTCTGCACTTGCAAACAGCGCACAGGCTGTAGCGAAGCATAAATAGTATGATTGTTTTTTATAATGATAAGCTGTAAAAAAAAAGCAGCTGATCAATATATTAAGCAGTAAAGATATCCCTATAACTGTTGGTAAATGTAGCATTTGCTATCTCTTGCTGCTCAGTATTGCATTGTATAGTTCAATAATTTTAACTTACTTTAGTGCTATTCACCAGTTGGTAAATAGCAAGTTAGTATTGGTTTTAACTAAGTCAAAATGTGAGCATAGTATTGGCATACTAATTTAACAGTTTAATTATACTTAACTCATTGTTTATTAATAATGTTATTGAGAGCCTCTGGTAAATCAGGGTATCTAAAATTGTATCCATGGTTGAGTTGTTTAGTTGGTTTTACATATTGCCCATAAATGAGTAATTCAGCCATTTCTCCCATTGTGAGATTCAAAAACCATACTGGTACAGTGAGTTTAACGGGGCGATTCAGTACTTTACCTAGCTGGTGGCTAAATTCTTTATTGCTAACTGGGTTTGGCGACGTCGCATTAATAATACCGTCTAGAGCTTCATTTTCTATTACAAAGTTAATAAGTGCCACCATATCGTCAATATGCACCCATGACATACCTTGGTTGCCATCGCCAATAGCTCCACCTAGAGCAAACTTAAACGCAGGCTGCATCTTGCTTAAAGCACCTTGGTGTTTATCAAGTACAATACCGGTTCGTAATAGACATACACGGGTATTACTTGATTGAGCTTGTTGTGCCGCTTGCTCCCACTTTAGACAAAGCTGGTGGCTAAATTCATCATGAACGTCTGTGTAACTTTCATCGATAGCGCGAGTTGATTGTCGTCCATAATAACCGATTGCGCTGCCTGAAATAAACACAGAAGGAGGGGTTTCAGCTTGATTTATTGCGCAACTAAGCTGTTTAGTTAACTTTATACGGCTGTTGCTAATTAATGCCTTTTGTTTATCAGTCCAACGTTTATTGGCTATGGGCTCACCGGCCAAATTAATCACACAATCAAGAGCATTAAAATCAATATCATTCACTTTACTCACGACCTTAATGTCTGTCCCTAATATTTGTTGAGCTTTAGATGGTGTGCGTGTGAGTACATAGATCTGATGTTGCGACTTTAAAAGCCCGCAAAGGTGCTTCCCAATAAGTCCTGTTCCGCCAGTGATTAAAACATTCATTAGTGATCCTACTTAAATTGGCTGATTATTTAACTATACAATACTTATACGAAGAGTTGATGAATATGATCACAATGCTCTTTTGCTTTGCGCGCGGATCTCAAATATATAGGGATAGTAAACGTTTTATTTTATTGGGAATTCACATACACTTAGTAAAGTTTTTGGTTAATAAGGATAAGAGCTTGTCAGGTTTAACAGGAGTTAATAGAAGTTTAGTTATATTTGCGACGTTAGTGATTGTATTAGCGGGCATTAAATCGGCGAGTATGATTATAGTTCCATTTGTTTTGGCTGCATTTATTGCCATAATTTGTAATCCTTTATTGCAGTTTTTTGGTCGCTACCGTATTCCAAGAGGGATAGCCATCATATTAGTTATATTGATGATGGTCGGTATTGGTATTAGTTTAGGTAGTTTAGTAGGGCAGTCACTGAATGACTTTTCTAAGCAGTTGCCAGAGTACAAAGAAAAGCTGCAAACTGAATTTGTGTGGTTGGTTGATATTGCAGCAGGATATAATATCATCGTCAACAAAGAGCAACTTCTTGCAATGTTTGATCCCGGTAAAATAGTTGATTTAGCTACTGATATGCTCACCGGTCTTGGCGGTGTAATGGCTAATTTATTTTTGATTATTCTAACCGTTGTATTCATGTTATTTGAAGGGCCAACACTTGGCCATAAAATACACATAGCACTGGATGATCCTGATAGTAAAATGCAGCAAATTAACCGCTTTTTAAATTCTATTAATTCATACCTTGCCATTAAAACTTTAGTTAGCGTAGGCACTGGTATTTTTGCTAGTTTTTTATTGTGGATACTTAATGTTGATTACTTTGTGCTGTGGGGAGTTATCGCTTTTATGCTTAACTATATACCCAATATTGGCTCTATGATCGCGGCGATACCACCGATGTTGCTTGCACTAGTTACGCAAGGGCCCTTAAGCGCGGGGCTAGTCGGAGCTGGATATATGGTGATCAACACTGTGATGGGCAATATTGTTGAGCCTAAGTTTATGGGTAAGGGTTTAGGGTTATCAACATTGGTGGTATTTTCATCATTAATTTTTTGGGGGTGGTTGCTCGGTGCAGTTGGCATGCTGTTGTCGGTTCCTTTGACCATGATTGTTAAGATTGGTCTTGAAACGAGCCAAGAAGGGCGTTGGCTTGCAATTCTGTTAGGTAACGGTGAAGAAATACAGCAGTCTAAATAGCCTCTTGTAATAACTCAATATGTTGTTCTAACATAATTATCTCATACGGCTTATAAGTAGCTTTGGTGGCGTTTGGCATTTTATGCAAGTAACGTCACCGACAGCCTCCCTCTAAAAACTGGCTTTGACTAATTAAGCTACGTTTAAAAATAGGTAATAACTGACTGTTGCCAGTTTCTGTTCAAGTTTATTTAAATCTAAGGTTAACTTATTGATCCACATTGTTTGGTTGCACTATAAGGCTGCAATCTTCTCAATTAAACAACCTATATAGTTTTTTACTCCTGGGGGGCGCTATCTTTTGGTATACATTCATTAGCTTTAGCGTAGCTTAAAGTATTTAGCCATAACAATGGAGTACTACACAGTAATGCTTTATTTTTTGTTATGGTAATTTAAACTCTAAGCTAAATAACGCACCAGCTAACTGTTCGCTATCACTAATAGTTAGGCTTCCATGATAAGATTTTACTAAATCAGACACGATCGCCATTCCCACACCGTGACCACTTTCATAGGTATCCAAACGTGTGCCTCTGGTTAGTAATGAGTCACGCTTATCTTCAGGTACACCAGGGCCATCATCATTAATATTTATAACGAGCTTTTTGTTTTTTTGTATTACATTAATACTGACCTGTGAGCGACATGCTTTACAAGCATTATCGATAAGATTACCAAGTAGCTCCATTAAGTCGGTTTTATCACCTAAAAAGAAGGCTTTCTCACTTACTTGGCAATCAAAAATGATATCTTTATCACGATAAACTTTGTTCATAGCGCTTAAAATAGAGTCAAGTAGAGGTTTGATAATTGTTTGCTTTTTCCAGGTGTCAGATGCGCCCGTAGCAGCACGCTTGAGCTGATGCTCGATCATCACATTAATGCGATCTAATTGTTCTTGTGCATCGATATCGTTAGCAAGGGGACTTGATTTTAATACAGCTAGTGGGGTTTTTAATGCATGAGCAAGATCACTTAATGAAGCACGATACCGCTCTTTTTGTCTTTGCTGTGATTCAAGTAATAAGTTTAAGTCAGCTTTTATTGTCTGTAACTCTACAGGGTACAGACCTTTTATTTGTTGGTTGTCACCAGATTCAATTGCTTTAATTTCTTTATCAAGACGCTGTAAAGGCCGAGCACTCCAGATAAATCCAATAGCAATAAGTGCTGCAATGGCAAAACCCATAACAAACATCCAGTTTACGAGTGTTCGTCTAAAGCCGTCCATTAACCTTAACAAGGCGTCGTTTCGCTTTAGTAAAATAAACCGTGCTTGTTCAGACTGATTTATATTATTCAAAATCACCGTAAAGCTAAGCTGCCAGTATATGGTGTCTTTATACGATACACGGCGAAAGTCAGCAGAGCCAGCGCGAGGTTCTACGTACTCTGGCACAATATTAACGTTAACAGCTGATTCAGAGTGCCAAACCGCTTGTTTATCGCGGTATATCATTGCGTAAGTGTCGGAGTTGAGTCTATTAAGTTCTGGCGCCAAAATAGTACTTGGCATGACAATCCCACGCTCTGTAAAATCAACTTCAGAAATCAGTGAGTAAAGGTGCGCTTCGAGGGTTTTTTCAGTGGCTTCAACCAGTGAAGCGTAATAGGCTTTTCCGATTGAAAAAAACAGAATAGGTAAAGCAACTAATAAAACAAAGACAAGGATAAATCCTTGCCTTACTTTTAACGGAATTTGCGATACTACCACTGGCTTTTAAGCCTGTAACCACGGCCACGTAATGTTTCAACCGGGTTAAGTATGCCTTCTGGATCAAGTTTTTTACGTAAGCGTAGTACAAATACTTCAATTACATTTGAGTCTAAGTCAAAGTCCTGGTCATAAATATGCTCAGTTAATTCTGATTTAGAAATCACTTTTTGCGGATTAACCATTAAATACTCAAGTACTTTGTACTCGTAAGCCGTTAAGCTTAGTTCTTTATCATCCACCCATACTTGCTGCGAACGAGTGTGAATCTTTATTGGTCCTGCGGTCATTTCAGGGTTTGCTTTGCCGGCGCTTCTACGAATAAGTGCATTACAGCGAGCAATAAGTTCTTCAACATGGAATGGTTTGGTTAGGTAATCGTCAGCACCAGCATCGAGACCTTCAACTTTATCTTGCCAGCGGTCACGTGCAGTAAGTATTAAAATCGGGATAGTAACCCCTTGCGCACGAGCTTTATTAATTAGCTCAATACCGTCAACTTTAGGCAACCCTAAATCTACAACAGCCATATCGAGCGGGTATTCAGTAATATGAAACAAACCAGCTTCGCCATCGTGACATAAGTCAACACTATAGCGTTCTTTTTCAAGGGCATTGCGCAGGTTATCTGCTAAGTGTAAATCATCTTCAATTACTAAAATTCGCATTAATTTAATCCTTTTTCACTTTGCCGGTTTTTTTGTTTATATGGACATCAATAACATGTCCATCGGTCTTTAAAATTCGTACGGTATAAACGTTGGTTTGTTCAGTAATTTTTAGGGTTTTGCCATGCTGGCTTCCTTTGGCAAGCTCAACAGCTTGTTTTTTACTTACTTCAGCTTTTTGTACTGATTGATTAGCGTATACATTATTTAAAGCTGTGCTTAAAAATAAAATGCTAGTCGCTATGCTGAGTGTAAATAATATACGCATAATGAAAAAACTCCTAAACCTGACACTACTAATAGTTTAATGAACCTGTTAGCTAAAACTCAAGTAAAAGCTACCAATAACATAATTCACTTAAACTAAATGTTAATTAATCTCTAGTGAACAAGCCCTTAATAGCATCTTGGAGGACTTAATTAGGGAACACTTTTTTATAAGGTTTGACGACTGAGTTGTCGTACACACAAGCGCTGATGTAAGGGTCTTGACCAGCCCATTCACGAGCAGCCTCGAGTGAGTCAAATTCAGCAATCACTAAAGAACCTGTAAATCCGGCTTCACCAGGGTCATTACTATCTACCGCTGGTAATGGCCCCGCAGTGAGTAATCGTCCTTGTTGATCAAGCTCTTGTAAACGAGCCAAGTGAGCAGGGCGAGCACTTTGTCGTGCAGCAAGACTATTAGGCACGTCAGTTGAATAAATGGCATATAACATTGTTTTAATCTCTTACAGTTTTTTTGATGGTAGCACAGCTATGACTTTTATACCCAAACCCCATTGAAATACTGAGCTCTTCACCTTGAAGTCGCTTGGATATAGGTGCCGATATAAATTTACACTATGTATTATGCCTTTAACTTATAATGCTTGAAAAGCTTAGCGCAACACTGATAAAGTCGAGTCGATAAAAGAAAATAATAAAAAGGTTTTTAAATGAGCGATAAACGCGAGCATTTTAGCTCCCGCCTCGGATTTATTCTAGCAGCAGCAGGTTCTGCAGTTGGGATTGGTAATTTAGTTGGTTTCCCTGTTTCTGCAACAAAAAATGGGGGAGGAGCATTTTTACTCGTCTATGCATTGTTTGTTATTTTTATTTGCTTACCGGTGATGATTGCTGAAATGGCGATGGGACGTAAAGCACAAAAAGATCCTTTTGGTTCATATAAAAGCTTGTCTAATAATGATTCTAAATGGAGCATTGCTGGATTTTTAGCCGTTCTTACTCCGTTTATGATTGCGGTTTTTTATATGGTGATCACTGTTTGGATTTTTGGTTACCTAAGCCAAGTCGTGATAGGTAATTTAGATGCGTTATCGAGACCTGAGCATTTCGACACGTTTATTAATAGTTATACCGTGTTTGGTTACATGGCAGTGGTAGTGCTGATTGTTAACTTGATTTTAGTTGGCGGTGTAAAGCGAGGAATAGAAAAGGCGGCAAAGTTTATGATGCCGGCGTTGTTTGCTTTACTCATTGCATTAGTCGCGTATGTTTTAACGCTTGATAATGCCGCTGCGGGTGTGACGTATTATATTATACCTGACTTTTCTAAAATGGACGCCAGTGTACTTAATGGTGCGCTAGCACAAGCCTTTTTCTCTTTGTCATTGGGAATGGGTATTTTAATTACTTATGCGTCATACATTTCAAAGAAAGAAGATATTGTAGGCAGTGCTAAGGTTGTTGCATTTACCGATTCACTGGTCGCTTTCATTGCGGGTCTTATGGTATTGCCTGCTATTTTTAGTTTTAACCCAGATACTAATCCTGCTAATTTATCAGAGTCGTCAGTGTCAATGATTTTTGTTTACTTACCGAAAATCTTACTTGCTCTGCAAGCTGATATTGGTTACATCGGCGCGTCAATTGTAGCTTTCGTATTCTTTTTATTAGTCTTTTTTGCCGCTATTACTTCATTGGTCTCTATTGTTGAAGTACCCACTGCGACATTAAGCGATCGTAGAGGTATTAGTCGTAAAAAAGCATTAGTCATTTTAAGCTTAGCGACGGGTGTTTTAACTGTTTTATGTACGATGTCGTTTGGTATGGTGGAGAGTTTAACGTCGTTTACTAGCTATGGTGGGAATAGTAAAAGTGTATTCGATATTGTGTACGACGTATTTTACGATACTATTTTACCGCTTAACGGCCTAATGGTGTGTCTATTTGTTATGTACCGCTGGAAAAAGGCGAACCTCAGCGAAGAGCTTAGTCAAGGCCGCCCAAGTTATATTGGTAGTTTTAGTGAAAAGTATATTAACTTTTCACTATCGACCTTTATTCCTGTTGTTTTAGTGTTGATTTTTGTAAACACTGTGGCAACTAAGTTTTTTGGTTTAAGCATCTTCGGTTTTTAGGCGTCAATTTAGCTGAGTCATGCTCTGTATGGTTCAGCTACTTTAATACTTCAAAGTGCACCAGAATCTAGGTATTTCCCTAACCCTAAAGTAAACATCCACAAGCCCCATAAACTATGTTCAATTACGCACACGAAGGTTGAACGACTTTGTGCGTAAGTATATGAAAAAAGTAAGCCCCCTAAAAAAGCTAAAATAACCGCCACAACATTAGCATATACAATATGAGCTAAAGCAAAAACGCTGGCACTGATAACAATGCGAACAGTTTTACTTGGCATAATTCGTTTATAGCGATGAAAAAAGTAGGTGCGAAAAATCAACTCTTGCGGCAGTACAGATAATAACGGATAAAGCAGCAATAATAATAGCCAGTCATAAAATGAGTTACGTGGAAGACTAAACCAATTTCCTTGGTTAATAACGGCGTAAAAAACCCCAGAAAATAACGCCCCCAAAAATAAAAAACTAAATAACCGACGTTTAACCGCAGAGAACTCACCTAAACTGGTGAGCCGAAAGCGTTTAAAGTGTGGATCGCTTAGTAGCAACCAGCAACACACGCTCATTATTATAATAAGTGCGGGGATCAGCCAATTTGTCAGGTAACTGCTAAAAGTAAAGCCAAGTATTGGTAGCAGTATAAAAATAAAGATAAATTCAAACCAGCGGTATTGATTGGCGTTCAAGGTTGTCTCAGGTTGATTTTTAATTCACCATAACAAGTTAAGGCGACATTTTTATGACATTACTTGGACGGGTTTTTTTTATCCGATGTGGCAGTCTTTTCATCGTCAGGTACGTATTTAAACAGCACCATAATGGTAATAAAAATACATACAAACGTAACTCCCATTAAGCCAAATACTTTAATGTTAACCCAAAAATTTAGTGAAAAATTATAGGCTATGTAAGGTTTAACAACGCGATAGCTGCAAAAATAGCAATCCATAGTAAATTTAGTTTCCCCCATAAAGGTGCGGGAACTTGCACCTGAGATTGCTTTTTTGATGCGTTAATTAAAACAGTACTGAGTGATTTTTTGACGAGACTTTTCCCTGCCAATAGCAGCTTACTAACAAGCTGTTCGATAATCCTGTGTAGATTATGGTGGCTTTGAGTTTTACAAATTGATCGTCATGAAAAACTAATGTAAGTGTTCCAAGCACGGCAGCAATACCAAAAAAGACCCAGTGGCGAGTAGATACTTTTTTATGTTTAACATCGTAGTACAGCACTTACATAAACGTGGTTGTCATCAATAAGGCGGTTGCCTAATAGATATCGACCAGTTTACATACCGCAAAAAATTAAATTAGTGGAATGTATTCAATTAATGCCTGCCTAAAGTTCAAGAGGGTTTAACAAGTAATTGCTCAATTTACAAGGTTGACTTACTGGCTTGTAAGCCTTAGCCTGCGTGACTTTTAGTTGGCTACTTAAGTAATTATCACTTTCTACGCTGAACTCATCATCAGTTCGCGAGCATTTCGGAGCATTTATGAATAAGTCACAATTAATTAGTACCATGGCAAGGCACAGTGAATTAACAAAGAAAGACTCAAAAGCCGCATTGACATCGTTATTAAAAAGCATTCAAAAATCATTAAGTGAAGGCGACCAAGTACAAGTTAATGGCTTTGGCACTTTTTCGTTGAGTTATCATCCTGCGAGATCGGGGCGTAACCCGCAAACAGGCGAAACGATAGAAATAGAGGGCGCTAACAAGCCGGTATTTAAAGCGGCAAAAGCATTAAAAGACAGTTTATAAGAAAAACCACGTAAGAAAATATTATCATGCATTATTTCGTGTGATCGGTATAATGCGCGCTTGGCCACTTCGGCCGTGCAATTATTGAGAGAGAATATGAGTTTTGATGGGTTAGGTTTATCACAGTCTTTAGTTAATGCGGTTTTAGAAAAGGGCTATGAAACGCCAACGCCAATCCAGGCTCAAGCTATTCCAGCTATTATTGACGGTCGCGATGTTATGGCTGCTGCGCAAACAGGTACAGGTAAAACTGCAGGGTTTACTTTGCCTCTTATTGAGCGTCTATCTAAAGGGCCAAAAGCCAAAGGCAATCAAGTGCGTGCGCTTATTTTAACGCCAACACGTGAGCTGGCATTACAAGTAAGCGAAAATGTTGAAGAGTATGCAAAGCATTCAAATGTTAGCTCATTTGTGGTTTATGGCGGGGTAAAAATAAACCCACAAATGGCGCGTTTGCGCAAAGGCGTAGATATTTTAGTGGCTACCCCTGGACGCTTGATTGACTTACATAATCAAAACGCGATTAAGTTTGATAATTTAGAAGTGTTGGTGCTTGACGAAGCCGACCGCATGCTTGATATGGGTTTTATTCATGATATTAAACGTATCATCACTAAATTACCGCCGGTACGCCAAAATTTAATGTTCTCGGCGACATTTTCTGATGAAATTCGTAGTCTTGCAAAAGGACTTATCAACTCCCCCATTGAAATTTCTGTCGCTGCTAAAAACACCACAGCTAAAAGTGTTACACAATCAGTTTACGCGGTTGATAAACCCCGTAAAACAGCCTTGTTAAGCCATTTAATACGTAGTAATAATTGGCAGCAAGTGTTGGTGTTTAGCCGTACTAAGCATGGCGCTAATCGCTTAGTAAAACAGCTTGAGCGTGATGATATTGTTGGCGCTGCTATTCACGGTAACAAATCGCAAGGTGCACGTGTAAAAGCGCTAGATGGTTTTAAAAGTGGTGAAGTGCGCGTATTAGTTGCAACAGATATTGTTGCCCGTGGTTTGGATATTGTTGAATTGCCACATGTCGTAAACTACGACCTACCTAATATTTATGAAGATTATGTACATCGTATCGGCCGTACTGGTCGTGCAGGTGCAAGTGGGCACGCAATTTCACTCGTAACAGTTGATGATGCCGCCGATTTATACGGTATTGAGCGATTTATTGGCGAGCTTATTCCGCGTGCTTCTGAGCCTGGGTTTGAACCAACACAAGGTGTACCAGAGCGCGAGCTCGATGCTAGACCAATCAAACCGAAAAAGCCAAAAAAAGCCAAACAACCATTTTCAAAGCCTAAATCAGATTCCAAAAAGTCTAACAATGGTGGTAATGGTACAGGGCCTCGTCGTGGTGGCTCAGGTAAAAAGGCTGATGCGAATAAACACGATGCTGACAACGCGCAAACCCCGTGGTCAAAACGCCAATCAGTTGGTAAGGCTAACCAGCGCCGTCGTCGCCCAAGTAATGCTGGCTCAGAAGGTAATAACTAAACTAGCTACTTTTTAACGACACTAAAAAAACGCGTCAATTGACGCGTTTTTTTGTATCTATATCACTTTATTTAATTTTTAGCTAAATAGCTTACAGCCAGTCCTATAAATAACGTTACAGTGACACTTAATAATGTGCCTAACATCACATATTCAGTAAGTTTTTTGTCTTTACTGGCGCTTAAGTCACCAAATCTAAAAACTGACTTAGCTGCTAATAAAAACCCGACACCGGCAAATTGGTCGAGTAAAATAAAGCTCAACATCAGCACACGCTCTAGCATGCCTATACTTTGCCCTGCTGCGGGTAAACTGCCGGTAGTGCTAAACCCTGATGTTATCCGCTCTAGCATCATACGGATAAATACGGCACTAGGATTAAGTATTAATAAGTAGCCACATAGCACCCATAAAGTGTTTGGTGCTAAAAACAACTGCCCTATATGAGTAAAAAGTTCAGTGTTGTCAGTTAACCAAACTGTGACTAATAATAAAATTAGACAGTGTGCCAGTTGGTCAAGTATGAAGGGTATAACCCCCTTGTTTGAATAGGATTTTGCAAGGTCGATAAAGTAATGGGTGATCATTATAATCAGGCTTGCATAGGCAATTCGAATACAGTCTTGCCAACCATAATAATACTCCCAACCCGCGATGATTACTGCACTAGTTAGACCATGCACTAACACATGTAAATAAAGCTTATGTGCCCTAAAATGCTGCGTGTTACGATTATTAACCCAGCCCATCGGTTGCCAATAAAAATCAGCTAAAATATGGCCTATAAATAAGGCAACAAGTAATAAAGTAAATGTCATGCAGAGGCGCCCTTAATATATTCGCGGAGCGTGTATTCTGCGTAAGTTAAAAAGCTTTCAATTAACTGGTAGTGAGCAAGATTAAGTAGTTTAGTGACATTTTCTCGACTAGTTTTAAGTTGTTTGGCCAGTTCACTATGTAGCTTGTTTTCAGCTGTTAAATACACAAATAAGGCATTGGCTTGCTTTTGACTCATTTTACTTAGTAACACTTCAACAAAGGCAATATTTAACTTTAAACCAGGGTTAACTTGTTGCTTAGCAATATTGAGCACCAACCGTTTTGAATTCATTTCATCTAAATGTTGGCCAGATAAAGTAAAAGCAGAGCCAGTCGCGGTTTTTATATCGGCTCGGGCGTTATCAATATTACCCATTGCTAAGCTTTGTCTAACCTCATAGCCTGCTGCTTTTATTTGTAAATAAAGCAGTAGTGCTACAGTACAGAGGTGTTCACTTTGATTAAGTTGTAATTGGAATTCGTCTCCTCGGTAAAGGTTACTTTTTGCATCAAAACGCTGATCAATATTGCGCAGGCTTTGATCAAGCTGATATAGCATGGCATCGTATTGTTGTTTGGGAATACTCTGTGATTTGATCACATCGCCTGTTATAACTGCAATCATAGTTTTACCTAGTTTTAAGTAATCGTATTAAGTTACACTTATACATGTAACTAAATACGGTTACAAGTTGATATGTAACTAATTTAGGTTACAAAGAATAAAAAATCAAGCCGGGTAACTATGTTAAAGTAGTTGAAAGTGAATTTAACGCTTTAATTTAGGCTCTTAAAAGGAACAACAAAGTAATGCCAGCGAACCCAGCAATTGACAGCCAGCCGCTTAATAAGCCTCGAGTTGGTATTTTTGTCGATGTACAAAATATTTATTATACCTGCCGTGAAACCTACGGTAAAAACTTTGACTACAACGCTTTTTGGGCCAAAGTAAGCGCAGAAAACCAAATTGAATGTGCATTCGCGTATGCTATTTATCGCGGAGATGAAAAGCAAAGCCAGTTTCAAAATATTTTGCGTGCAATAGGCTTTGAAGTGAAGCTCAAGCCTTTTATACAGCGCCGTGATGGCAGTGCGAAAGGGGATTGGGATGTCGGTATTACCATTGATATGCTAGAGCAGGGTAAAAAGTTAGATAAAGTGATTTTACTCTCAGGTGATGGAGATTTTGCTTTATTACTTGGTCATTTGCAGCATGAGTATAATGTTCCTGGCGAGGTATACGGAGCGGATAGGCTCACTGCCGATGCGCTTAAACAAAGCGCAGCGCAATTTCACTGTATTGACGATTCATTGTTATTGTAAAATAGCAATGCAAATAAAACTTAACTCAATGTTAATTTTATTTGACATTGTTAATGTGTGTTTCTATAGTTTCTATGTTAGTTATTTTTAACATTAAGTCCGAAATACTTTGCACTAGAGGCCACAATAATGAGTTACACACAAAAAACACGGTTATTAGAAGCCGGTATAACGTTAATAGTGCTGTTTAATTATTTACAAGCTGTATTATCAATGAGCCCTGAAGCGCAGATGGATCCAACACTTGCGAGCGGTTTAATTATAAAATTGGTTATCCAAACGCTAGTAATGCTTGTTGTTATGCATAGTATTTTAGCTGCTTTTAATTCTAAATATGCTAAGCAGCTCAAAGATGAGCGTGAGCAAGCAATAGCGTTAAAGGCTAAAAGTGTGAGCTTGTTTATTTTACAACTCGGCGTTGTAAATACTGTTTTTGCTATATTGGTTGACTCAGTGTACCCAATACCAATGAGCCCGGTGCATCAGTTAGTTATAGCTGCATTATTGAGTGAAGTGATTGGCGCTGCTGTAGAAACATGGTTATTGCATAGAGGTTAAAATGGCAAAGTTAGCAATCACAAATACAATTAGAACCCTGCGATTTCACCATGATGGAATGACTCAGCAGCAATTAGCAGATCATGTAGGGGTAACGCGGCAAACAATTGCTGCAATAGAAGCTGCTAGATATTCTCCTTCATTAGAAGTGGCATTTAAAATTGCAGCGGTTTTTGGAAAGTCGCTAGAAAACATATTCCACTACTCACCTTAGATCTTTACTAAATTATTATTTTAGGTAAGCTTGGTTGGTTAATTGACCAAGGTGTTTTTGAAAAAGAAACTAAAATTGGCTAATATGACGTGATTTGAATATAAAATACGTGTTTTTAAGCCCTTGGCTAAATTTTTAAGAATAATAATTGATAAATATTTCAATGCGTTAAAGTTTAATAAAAACGAGGGATGTATTTTATTGAAAAATAAATGACAACGCTGTCATTTTTTGTGTAACATTAACTCGCCGTGGTTAGGGAATACCGCATTCAGATAATAAGAATTAAATGTTGTTAAATACAAATACAAACGAAGGTTAGAGGTCGTTACATGATGGCTAAGAATGAGGACCAATTGTTTATTGGTATCGATGGAGGCGGAACAAAGTGCCGTGCAACTATATACTCAAAACAACACGGGGTATTAGGAACAGGTCTTGGCGGTCCCGCGAATCCATTACATGGTTTAGACCGCACATTAGAGTCGATTATGGTATCGACACAATTGGCCATGCGTGATGCAGGATTAAAGTTAGATAGGGTGCACCAAATGTATGCCGGTCTTGGCTTGGCTGGGGTAAACTTACCTAATTTATATGACAAAATTAATGAGTGGGATCATCCATTTAAGCAACTTTTTTTAACCACTGACTTACATACAGCTTGTATAGGTGCGCATGACGGTGGTGATGGTGCTGTTATTATTACAGGCACTGGATCATGTGGGTTTTCATGTGTAAAGGGTAAGTCGGTTAACTATGGTGGTCATGGCTTTGCGTTAGGCGATAAAGGCAGTGGTGCTTGGATGGGCCTTGAAGCGATTAAGGCGGTGCTTGTAGAACTAGATGGTTTAGGGCCAAAAACAGCTATGACAGAGACCTTTAAAAACCACTTTGAGGTTAATAGTGCCATGGAAATTGCCGAAAAAATGGCCGGGCAGCCATCGAGCAGTTATGCCAAACTAGCACGCATAGTATTTGAAACCGCAGAAAAAAATGACTTGATTGCATTAGCAATAGTTAAAGAAGGCGCTGATTATATTAATCAATTATCAGAACGTCTATTAGAAATTAAACCACCGCGTTTATCAATAATCGGTGGGTTAGCTGAGCCGTTAAGTAAATGGCTTGATCCGAAAATAGTAAAGTTGGTTAAGCCTCCTGTTCAGCCACCCGAGATGGGCGCTATTTATTTTGCTCAACAGTCAGTGCTTAAACAATATCAAGAGGTTACTGCATAATGAAAACTTTTTACCGTGCTAAGCAGTTGTTTACCGCAGAAGATTTTATCGACAACGCCTTATTTAGTGTTGAAAATGGTGTGTTTAATTTAGAAAGTTCAACGGATGAAAATATCACCGAACTTGACGGCTTAGTTGCTCCCGGCTTTATTGATGTACAAGTTAATGGTGGCGGTGGTGCATTTTTTAATGCTGAGCAAAGCCCTGAATGTTTGGATAAAATTGTTAAGGCTCACGGCCAGTTTGGCTCAACTGCATTAATGCCAACGCTTATCACCGATAAAGTTGAAACTATGCAAGCGGCGGCTGATGCAACCTCAAAAGCAATTAGCGAAGGTACTCCTGGTGTGTTAGGGATTCATTTTGAAGGCCCACATTTATCATTACCAAAGAAGGGCACGCACAGTGAGCAATTTATTCGCCCGATTAGCGAGCAAGAATTTGCCATTTATGCACGTCAAGATTTAGGTATAAAAATGGTCACATTAGCACCTGAAACGGTCAGTGTTGCTGATATAGCTCGTTTAGTTTCCTGTGGCGTAAAAGTCTCAATTGGTCATACAAATGCTGATTATGCGACCACTATGGCAGCACTTAACGCAGGTGCTGATGGTTTTACACATTTATATAATGCCATGTCACCGTTCACGTCTCGCGAACCGGGTGTGGTAGGCGCAGCACTTTGGCACGATAACAGCTGGTGTGGCTTAATTGTAGATGGCCATCATGTTCATGCCCTGTCCGCTAAATTAGCTATTCGTACCAAGCAGCGCGGTAAAATTATGCTTGTAACGGATGCTATGCCACCAGTAGGCACTGATGACATGGAATTTGATTTTTTTGATGGCCGTAAAGTAATTCGTACTGGCGGTAGACTCAATTCGAGCACCGGAGAGCTTGCCGGTAGTGTACTTGATATGGCAAGTGCCGTACGCAATTCGGTAAACACCCTAGACATTAGTTTAGGTGAAAGCTTACGTATGGCTGCGCTTTATCCGGCACAATATTTAAGTTTGGTCAAAAAAGGTCGTTTAATCGACGGCTTTGACGCTGATTTTGTGGTGCTAGATGAGCATCAATATGTCACAAAAACGTATATTGGTGGGCTAGCAACTTAGCCTGTTCCTGAAAAACGTCGTGTATCGGATATGGCTATAGATCTTGCGCTTAAGTCGATAGATTGAACGCAAAATATATTATCGTAAAACACGTAAATTGCGACTGCTCTTGGGCTAGTTGTAGGTTATTAAGTTTTGCTGTGTTTATTGCGATACCGGCTGGTAGCACTGAGGATTTAAGTGCAACAGGAAGTTGGAAGGCATCGTTTGATTAATACTTTTTATCGGGTATTAGTTATAAAAATACACTGGTTTACCCAAAAGGTGTGATATCCATTTTACTCGCTATTATTAATGCTAGGATCGGTGCGTTTGCTGGTCAGTTAATACCCAGAGGAAACCAAATAGGTGGCGTAAAGGTTCGCTATAATATTTTCTTCAGGCGTTTTGAGAGTTTATTTTGGCTCGCTCTGGGATTTTCGGCTTCCAGTCAATAAAGAGCTGTGGACAAGTTATTTCGCGGTTGTCACCGTTGTTTGGAGCGCTAAAGTATTAGCAGTATGTGAGTTAGTCGATTGGGGATATATCAGCCTGAGCGTGTTTAGTGTTGTTATTGATGCAGTTGCAGTGCAATACAGTTATTACGCTGAATGTATAAAAGAAAAATATTCGTCAGTGTGTAATGGTTATATTGGTATAAAATAGATATACCCATTTATTAAAAAAGTGAAAGATAATTCACTTTTACTTTACAAGTACAATTAAATCGGAGATTATGACAGCGTTGTCATAATGGTGTTGACTAAACTTTCGTATCTGGTTTAGTTTGATCTAAGCTCCAATTCGATTGCACATGGAATTGGGCTTAGATCCCATTTTTAATCAACTATTAATGTGAGCGATTATATATGCAAATAGTTATTTTAAATGATGCAGCAGAAGTAGCATCATACGGCGCGAATATTTTCGCAACACAATTACAAAAAAAGCCAACCTCTGTATTAGGTTTAGCCACTGGCTCAACGCCTGTTGCGTTATATCAACAGCTCATTGCAAAGAGCAACGCAGGCGATATTACATTTAGCCAAGCTACTTCATTTAATTTAGATGAATATTTAGGTTTAACAGGCCAGCACCCACAAAGTTACCGCTATTTTATGAATAAGCAATTATTTGACTTTGTTGATATCAATAAAGATAACACCTTCGTACCGGAAGGTGACGCTAAAAACCCAGTTCAAGCATGCGAGCAATACGAACAAAAAATAGCTCAAGCGGGTGGCATTGACGTTCAACTATTAGGAATTGGGCGTAACGGTCATATTGGTTTTAATGAGCCATCTTCAGGTTTACGTTCGCGTACCCGTGTAAAAACGCTGACAAAAGCTACAATTGATGACAATGCGCGTTTTTTTAAAGCCGATGAATACCAGCCACACTTATCGATTACGATGGGGATTGGGACGATTTTAGAAGCAACAAAAGTGGTGTTACTGGCTACTGGCAAAAATAAAGCTGATGCAGTTCATGCCATGATTGAAGGCCCTCTAATGGCAGCTTGTCCTGCTTCCGCTTTACAATTACACCAGGATGCGGTCATTGTTATAGATAAAGCGGCTGCGAGCAAGCTTGCAGATATTGATTTTTATCAACATATTGAGTCAGAAAACCAAAAGTTACAGGCGTATTTAACTGACCGATAACGGTTTAAATTTATGATGTGATTAAAGCCCTTTGGGCTTTTTTTATGTCTGTTTTAATGTCAGTAATAAATTGGGTTTATGCTAGGCTTGTGGTAGTTTTAGCCATCTAGAAATAAAAGAGGATGTGCATGCTTCACTATAGCAATATGGCCTTAAACCGCGCCTCAAACCAACGCAAAGATGCTAATTGGTTAGCATCGCAAGTAAACGAGCAAAGTCGTTGGTTATTAATTAATAACAACCATACCTTATTTGATTTAAACAATTTTGCCATTTCGTTTTTAAAGTATAGTCAAATCAAGCATCTTGATTTAAGTAATGCTATTTTTTTAGGTTTAGATGAGCATCAGGTCAGTCACTTTTCATTAGATGTAAGTGAGCTTAATGATTATAGTTTAAAGCCACTGATTGCTGAGCGTGAATTTATTGATATTCGCCGCCATGGTGTGAATATTGAAATAAAACAAGGGTCAATGGCCGCATTAGCGCGCGGCTTATGTTATTGGCATGCAACTCACCGTTTCTGTGGCCGTTGCGGCGCCGAGAACCGCTTGATTGAGGCAGGCCACTCACGGTTATGTACAAACTCAATGTGCTTACATCAAACTTTTCCACGAACCGATCCTGCGGTTATCATGGTGGTAACTCGTACCTTTGCTGATGGCGTTGAACGTTGTTTATTGGGGCGCCAAGCAGCGTGGCCTGTTGGCATGTATTCTTCTTTAGCGGGTTTTGTTGATCCTGGTGAAACCCTTGAGCAGGCCGTAGCCCGTGAAGTAATGGAAGAAGCCGGTATTACGGTTGATAATGTGCAATATGTAGCCTCCCAACCATGGCCGTTTCCCTCATCGATTATGTTAGGCTTTTTTGCAAACGCCACTACAGATCATATTCAAGTCGATAAAGATGAAATAGATGACGCCCTTTGGTTTAGCCGTGAAGATCTTAATAAAAGTGGTGACTGGCATGATGAAGGCGAGCACTTAAAGTTACCCAGAACAGATTCTATTTCACGCTATTTAATTGATCATTGGCGTAACTTACAAGATTAATGAACGATTTTAAGGATTAATAATGACGAGCAACAGTAAAAAAAATACGCAGTTAGTGAGCGCAGGGCGCAGTAAAAAGTATACCCATGGCGTTGTTAACCCGGTTGTGCAACGCGCATCGACAATTGTATTTGATTCCGTCGCTGAACTAAAAGAAGCCGGAAAAACGCGTGGTGATAAAACACTTTTTTATGGTCGTCGCGGCACAACGACACACTTTGCACTACAAGAAGCGATTACTGAATTAGAAGGCGGTGAAGGCTGTGCGCTTTACCCTTGTGGTGCGGCCGCTATTAGTAGTGCCTTATTATGTTTTTTAAAAGCCGGCGATCATCTATTAATGGTTGATAACGTCTATGAACCGACCCGCGAGTTTTGCAACAAAATTTTAGCCGGACTTGGCATTGAAACCACCTATTACCCGCCAAGTATCGGCGCTGATATTAGCGATTATATAAAGGACAACACACGGGTATTGTTTTTAGAATCTCCAGGCTCTATTACCATGGAAGTTCAAGATGTGCCGGCTATGGTTAATGCGGTAAAAGAGCAAAGTGTGATAACCATGCTTGATAACACTTACGGCAATGGTTTACATTTTCGCCCACTTGAACACGGTGTAGATATCAGCATTCAAGCAGCAACCAAATACATCGTCGGTCATTCAGATGTCATGATGGGAGCGGCTGTAGCTAATAAAAAATATTGGCCAGTGCTTCGTGAAAATTCATATTTACTAGGGCAGTGTACGTCTGCTGATGATGCGTATTTAGCGCTTCGAGGCCTACGCACTATGGCTGTACGCTTAAATCAACATGAAAAAGCGGCGATCGAAGTCGCTAAGTGGCTTGAACAGCATCCATTGGTTGATCATATTCGCCATCCTGCATTTGAGACTTGCCCAGGACATGAGTTTTTTAAACGTGACTTCGATGGTAGTAATGGCTTATTTTCATTTGTAATGAAAGAAGGCAACCAGCAAGCCATTGATGCCTTTTTAGATGGCTTAACGCACTTTAAAATGGGCTTCTCATGGGGTGGTTTCGAGAGCTTAGTAACTGCGAATCTGACAATGAAAGGGCAGCGCCCAACTACCGGTTGGCAGCTAGGACCGGTGATCCGTTTACATATCGGTCTTGAAGATGTTGAAGACTTAATTGCCGATTTAAGCCAAGCGTTAAGTACCTATAAACAATATTTATAAATAGCAATTACTGCTGGCTAAATCATTTAATAAACTGTTTCTATGTAGGTTTTTTGCTAGTAATTCAAGGCGTTTGCACTTAGTGTAAGAAGATGAAATGTATTTTTTAAGGAACAGCTATGACACAACTAAATCCACAGCGATTATTGAGTATTATTCAGTTTGAGCTGTCACGGTTATTTTTAACTAAACGCGGTTTACTTGCCGTTGCTGCATTTACGCTGTGTTGGCTATTAATTTTACGTTACCCCATTGGTGAAGCTGTCAACTTTATGAGTTCACCAGATTTGGCGGAATTAGCGCATAATTTATTAGGGGCTATTGGGCTTAGTAAGCTTTTTGATTGGCCTGAAGCCGAACTTGCCATGTATTGGTTAATCGCTTTATATAGTTTTCCTAGTTTTTGTTTATTTTTATGTAGTGATCAAATAGTGGGTGACAAAGTCCGCGGTACGCTGAGATTTTTATCACTTAGAGCAACACGTAGTGAAATTCTATTCGGGCGTTTTCTTGGGCAGGTATTAATTCTTGCGTTGTTATTAATTATCACTTTAGTGGCAACCTTAGCAGTATTAGGCTTTCGTGATCCGACCTTACTCGGCAGTGGTATTAGTCGTAGTGTGATGGTGTTCTTTTATTTATTAATTGCTGTATTACCGTTTATTGCTTTAATGACGCTATTTAATACCTTCGCACGCTCAGCGCGTTTATGTGTTGTCTTAGCGGTGTTGTTTTTTACCGCAGGGGGAATTATTGCCAGTATCTTGAGTTGGCAAATACCCGCCTTAGTGGTACTTGATTATATATTTCCGGGCGTACAATTTGAACAAATGGCAGGACAAAATGCAGGATTATTTAAAAGTATAGGTGTGCCTCTATTACAAACTGCAGTGATGCTAACTGTTGCAAAGCAGATATTTGCCAGGAGTTCATTATGAGCACATTAATAAAAGCCCATGGTTTAAGTAAATACTATGGCAGTAAGTTAGCACTTGACCAAGTCAACTTTGAAATATACAAAGGAGCGCCTGTTGCGCTTGTTGGTCCCAACGGGGCGGGTAAAACCACACTATTTAGTTTGTTGTGTGGCTACCTATTACCGAGTAAGGGGGAGTTAAGCATAATGGGTAAGAGGGCAGGCCATAGCGCATTATTTGGTAAGCTCAGTGCATTACCACAAGATGCGCAACTTGATCCACGTTTTAGTATTGCCCACCAATTAGGTTTTTACGGACAACTGCAAGGACTTTCAACAAAGCAGAGTCAAATAGAAGCATTTAGGGTGTTAGAGCTAGTTGGTTTACGAGATGTTGCCAGTCAGCGATCGGATGATTTATCTCATGGTATGCGCAAGCGTGCGACAATCGCACAAGCCTTAATCGGTCAGCCTGAAATTGTCATGCTTGATGAGGCAACCGCGGGGCTAGATCCTATTCATGCACGGGAAGTACGCCAATTAGTGTCGAACTTAAGTAATGAAGCAACATTCATTCTTAGCTCTCATGATTTAACTGAACTTGAACGATTATGTGGCCAAGTTCTTCACTTAAACAAAGGTAAGCTGACTGAGCATGCCACGCAGAGTAATAGTACAGCCACAAATATGCATTATATGACGCTGCTATTAAGTGAAGAATATTCAAATGTTGAACAAAGCTTACAAGGTATTACTGGCGTAAGTAAGGTGTATAAAAGCCAAGCGAAAGAATATGTTATTGAGTATACGCACAGTACAACTGTTTTTGATATATCCCTATTACAGCACTGCCATCGAGAAGGTTGGCGTTACCGCCAATTAGTAAATGGCCATACATTGGAAAACCAAATATTTAAACAGGAAGTAACCTAGTTAGGATGTTTATTAGGTTAAAGGGCTGTGTAAATGAAGGCTGTAAGTACTAATTATTAGGAGCCTTAGCTGATTTAGTAATTAGAAGCTTAGGTTAAAAAAAGGATTCTACCCAACCGTATAGAAGAGGGAATAAGCAAGTGACAGTATTAAAGAGGTGTATTGTATATAAAGAACATATTCAATTTAGAGGCTTCTCTTTTAAGTTTCACAATTAAGTTGCATGGTTTTTACAATTTATCACAAAATAGTAATAAAATACATGCACTTAGTTAAGTTTTCATTCAGTTTGATCAGAGTAGCATGTGCGCGTCCTAGTCAATCGGCTATGGCGATGAAACAATGTAAATAGGGAAATCTAATTATGAAAAAGTTAGCAGTTATAATTTCGAGTATTCTTCTTTCTGGCGCCGCGACTGCTGCGGATAGCTATAACTCTATCAGCCACGTAGGATACAGTGATACTGATGGCAATGACACGGCAAGTGTTGATTCAAAATATTACTTTTCGCCTAAATCAACACTAGGTCCTTATGACCAGTTTGAATACATAAACAAACAAACAAATGTATATGGTTCTTATGCTGATGATGATTTCGGTGATACAACGGCCGTTGGCGGTGAGTATTTTGTTAAAGATTTCGTTGTAGGCGCTGAATACACTAATTCAGACTACGGTACTAATAACGAAGCTTATAAAATTTCAGCAGGTTACTTCTTCAACCCTGACCTATTAATGAAAGCAACATTAGTTGAAAATAAAGATGGCGAAGACTTTGCGTTATTTGACCTTGCGTACAACCATAAGTTAAACAGCACAGATTATATCGGTTTTACAGTAACATCAGACGATGATTTTGATTACCGTGCAGTAAACGCTAAATATTTCATGGATCTTAAACAAGGCAACTACTTAACGGTAGAAGGTACTATTTCAGATACTGACGATTTTGGTAGTTCTTGGGAGCTAGGTTCTAATTACTACTTTACAAAAGCAACTTCAGCATTCGTTACTTTTGATAAAGAAGATAACTACAGCTTTGGTGCACAACATTACTTTAACCGCAATATTGGTTTAAAAGCAGGTTACGGAAACAACTGGGATGACTCTGGTTATGACGCATACTTTGCAAATGTAAGCTTACAGTTTTAATTAAACTGGGTATGAAACAAGTTTAATTAATATAAAAAGCGGGCTGACTTAAAAAAGTGAGCCCGCTTTTTTGTGGCTTAAATATACGGTAATTAATAAAAGTTAATAAGCCGTATCCACACGCACCGTGTTATCTGATAAATAGACTAATCGTACATTATCCCCTGTACTAAAGCGCATTTTGTTATCGCGTTCCTGAACCACCATAAACTGATCACCGTTTTCAACTTCAATCATTAGTTCTACTAAATAATATTCATTATAATATTGCTCTTGCTGATGGTTATATGCAATGCTGCCACCTAGCACTGAGCCTAAAATAGTGGCAGCTGTACGCCCACTGCCGCCGCCAAACTGATTACCGATAACACCGCCAAGTAAGGCGCCACCGAAGGTTTTCCATCCGCTGTTTTTGTCTTCTACAAGCTCTTGTTCAGTAATGTCGCGTACTGATTTTATTTCACCAAACAAGACTTGTTGCACAGGAACTGCTTTATTTCGCTCATAAGCCGCAAAGCTTGGGCTGGAAAAAAGTAGGGTGGTACACATTCCTAAAGTAAGCAGCCCTAAAGTAAGTACTTTCATTGTAACCTCCCTAGCTGATTACCAACCAAAGGTTGATTTTTCACGGGTTTTGCGAATTTCAGTTTCGTCAGCCCACTCAACTAAGCCGCTTTTTAAATCCATTAAACGCATGGTAAATTTATAATAAACATCGGCTTTATCTGTATTGGATTTGACAATGCTTGATAGGTTTCCATACAGCATATACTGCGCGCCGATTTGATTACCGAATGCAACAGCTGTTGAAGGATCTACGAGTGCATCAGTGTTTTGAAAGTTAAGTTGTTCACGAACGGCTTCCACTCGGCTCATATCAACAAAACGAAATTTACCGCTACGTAATAACTGAGTTGAAATTGAATCAGTAATTGATTCAGTATCAATATGCTCACTGGTTTTATTCTTAATGCGCTCTACAAATACTACAGGGCGAGAATTGGCTGTCATAGTGCCAACCACAGGAGAAGAAAGTAACGAGTCTGTCATTTGACTGGCTACTTTTTGTAGGTCGGTAGAGCCAAAATTTATATCGGTGGTTTCCACTGCTTGCGCATCGCCATAACTCACTACGGCTTTGTTAGCACAACCGCTTAACGCGAGTGCACTTAAGCCGACGAGTAGTGCGTAGCTTGTAAGTTTTTTTACTGTTAATGTTTTATTTATCATAGTGTTCATAGCGATTCCTTAAATTAGTTCTTTAATCTTCAAACTCTTGTGCTTCTGTTGATACTTCTCTTACCGCCAGTGAAAAAGTGACTGCCTCTGAGGTGGGAGCAAGACCTGGTAATTGGGTTTTAGCAAAGCCGAATAGAGTAATTGCTTGCCACGGTGAGTGATTCCCTTTTATCACAAAGCCCGCGCTGTCATACCAAGTAAATTGGTACTGTAAGTATTGTGACTTTTTGTATTCGCTTGCAAGGGTCACGACAACATCAGTGAGTTGATTTTTTTGACGAGTCTTAACATCAGTAATTGCTAAGCGCTCACCTAATTCGGGGTTATCAACACGTAGTTGTTGATTGTATTGGCTGCTATTTTGTTCAACCGCGACACCTGAAGTTGTTGGTCTTCCTGCACATGCGGATAAAACTATAACGGATATTATTGGCACTAAGTATTTCATAGCGGCTCCTAAAGCTGGACTACATGAGAGTTAAAGTAGTTGTTAATAGAGGTTAGGTAAATTAAGGTTAACCCTTGCTTACTAACCGTAAAATCGACGCTATGCTTGGCATCGAGTGTTAATGAGTGCGCCCCTTCGCTTACAAAGCTACGAGCAACGCTTATTTGATTTGGTAGCGTGAGCCAACTACGAGTATCAGCTTGCTCTGAGGCAAGGTTATAAAGGTTGGCTAAAATATTCCCCACATCACCACCGCTTCGAGCCAGTTCAGCGCGTACTTTTTCTTTAGCTACTAAGCGCAATACTTGACGCGATACGCGTGCAGGGGTTTGTTCTTCTAAAGTTTTTGCTGCTAGTGCCTCTATGTGTACTAGCGGTTTTAACGGCAGTGTTTGTTCGGCTAGCTCTATTTTGTCAAACTTTTCAGCGTACGGGGTATTTTTATAAACAGGTAAGGCTACGCTGTAAAAACGGGCATCGCCTTTGGATGTAAATATAGGTAAGCGAAGGGTAAACTCTTCTTTTTTTGGCACTAAGCCTTGTTCAACTAATACGATAACCTCTCCTTGACCATTTACCGTATTTTTTAACTTACCAAAACGCTTTTCAAATTGTGCATAATCATCGTCAAAGCCTTGGCGTTTGGCTAAACGTAAAATTGTTTGTTGCAGGTAACTGTTTTCTGGGTTTATTTCAAGAGCTTTTTTATAGTCGATATAGGCGTCATCATATTGTTTACTGCTTTCATACAATAAGCCAGAAAGGTAGAACGTGAATGCATTTTGAAAGCCATTTTTAACGTCTTTCATTAATGCGCCCATATCTGGGTATTGCTGCTGCGCGGCTTTTACCGCGTCATCAATAGCTCCTTGGTTTTCATTAAGAGCGTCAGTTTGCACTTTATTTGCACGACGTACTTCAACCAAAGCCCCTTCTATATCGTTTTGATAAACATAGTTCAATGCTTTGTAGCTGTGTAGCATACTCATTTCGTAAGGTGCAGGCGTATAAGCAATAACAGAGTCATTCGTGAGTAGCGCATTGCTTTGCTCTAGGCTGCTACCAAGTTGTATTTTTGCTTTCTGACGCTTAACCTGCATCTGTTGATAAACCGACTCAAATTGACTTTGTGCATTTTTATCGCCATTAAGGTCGTTAACTCGCGCATGCTCAAGCTGATTGAGTAAATAGTTACTGTGTGATTCACTATTCGTCGGTAAAGATTGCTTTGCTGTATTTAGCTGATTATTCGTAATAGCTTGGCGGACAGGGGTAAGCTGGCTGGCATAATTAGTAAATAAATCGCTAAAGCCTACGGTGCTGCAACCGCTTAAGTTACTTAATAATAGTAAACAAAACCCAAAAACAACACGCTTTCGCACTTAAAACTCCTTATAGTTTATTTTTAAATAATAGCACAGCCTGATTAATACACGCTGATAAAGATTGTAAAAAAACGTAGCAACATGATGGGAGTTATTGGCTGATTAGTAGTCTATCCGACTAACTAATTAGGCTAATATCACTGCAACTAATGAGTCGTGTAAATATGTGGCTTTGATAAGTGGTGTAATAATATTGTTAACTACTCAAGTAGGGAGCACGATAAAAGTTTACAGAGCACGTAATAACGATCAGGTGAGTAGGTTGTAATGGTTAAAAAAGCCTTTACCATGATAAATTTAGTGAAATAAATGCATAACGACTTTTTGTATTGATATGATGTAGATGGTAGTTGCAATATTCTTTAAAATAGCCGGTGCCTTTTCACAATTGTATCAATCTTGCTTGAGTGGCTACTGGCTGAAAAATATTGGTTTTTATTGAAAGGTAAGCGGCGGCTCGAAGCTAGGGGCGGCATTTAAATAATACTAACAATCCTGAATAAGGTTATATATTGAAAGCTTTTTTATATACAACGCTCGCTTTGGTTGCATTTGCTGCAAATTCATTGTTATGTCGAATGGCATTAGCGCAAGGCTATATTGATGCGTGGAATTTTACTGCCATAAGGTTACTCAGCGCAGCTGTTTGTCTTGCTGTTATTTTATTGGTTAGAGCTAAAAAAGTACCGGTTGCAGTAGCGCATTCACAAAGTGATAGGGGAAGTTGGTTTAGTAGTATCAGCTTAGTGGTATATGCTTTGTGTTTTTCAATTGCTTATGTGGAGTTAGATACAGGAACGGGTGCACTGATTTTGTTTTGCGCTGTTCAGCTAACCATGATTGGCTGGGGGATTGTTAATAAAGAACGTTTATCTACACTACAATGGACTGCGTTTATTATTGCTTTGTTAGGGTTTATTTATTTAATGCTACCGTCGGCTGCTGTGCCATCATTTATTCCGGCTATGTTAATGTCTGTAAGCGGTGTCGCATGGGGAATATACAGTATTCGGGGTAAAGTTTGTGACTCACCACTTAGAACCACATCTTTTAACTTTTTCAGAAGTTTGTTGATCTTACCTTTATTACTAATTATTGGTTTTAGCAGCATTGAACAGCTTAATTGGCAAGGTATATTATTAGCATGTGCCTCTGGAGCGCTAGCATCTGGAGTTGGTTACAGTATTTGGTATATTGCATTACCACTTTTAAAAAGTAGTCAAGCAGCGATAGTACAGCTGTGTGTACCGGTACTTGCTGCACTTGCTGGCGTTTTGTTTTTAGGCGAGCAATTAACCATGCGCTTTGTTATTGCCAGTGTGGTTATTCTTGGCGCGGTGTTGGTTTTTTTACTCGCTAAGCAACCGCAAAAACGTTGATTATGCGGGGCTAAGGTTTACGACATAACGCTGATAAAGCGCCGGTAAATGTTCTAAAATACTCTCTTTACCGCACAGCTCACTGTCAGAAATAGCACACTTTAATGCCTCTATAGTTAATAGCTTTGCGAGCTTTTCCGACTCTGTAATATGGCTGATATGCCAAGGCTCTGGGGCAACCCCACCGAGGTCATGTTGGTAAGGGCGATAAAAACCAAACTGAGTAAGGTTATCATCAAGCCATTTAGTTAGCGGTGCAAAAGGGCCGCTTTTTTGGTATTCGTCAGCTTCTAGCTTTAGCTTATAATCATCAGGCACGGCGCCCGCGTCGAAGATATCTAAGTCAGTACCAAAATGGTGACGACTCGCGCCAGGCAGAGCGGAGTACAGCATGATCGCGTGACATTTTTCAATGTCGCTTAAAGCTGCTAAATCAACGGCTTTATTCTGCTTATCAAGCACTGCACGCTTAGCATTAAACTTGTTATTCCAAATAAGTGATTGGCGATTAAAATCCCTAAAGCTTGATGCGATCGCGATATGAAATCCGGCTTCGCGGGCGGCATTTTGTAGCAAATTAAAATCACTAATAATATCTTTATGTAACTTATGACCTTGGTACGGGGCGAGCAGTCGCTCGCTTTTCCCGCAAGCACATGCTACTAATTGTTTTAATGTTAAGGGCGTTACATTCACGTTAAAAGGCGCTCTAAAATTAGTTCATAAATATCAGCAAGGGCAACTAGGTCATCACAACTTACGCATTCATTAACTTTATGAATAGTGTCGTTGCGCGGGCCAAGCTCAATTACTTTTGCACCTGTTTGCGCTATAAATCGGCCGTCTGAAGTCCCTCCGGTGGTTTCAAGCGCGGTATCGCGTCCGGTTACGGCTTTGATCGCTTCAACCGTGGCATCAATAAGTGGACCACCTTCGGTAATAAATGGCTGGCCATTGACTATCCAATCAAGACTATAGTCAAAATCATACTTAGCTAGAATGTCGTTCACTCTTTTTTGTAACTGTGCATGGGTAACTTCGGTACTAAAGCGAAAATTAAACTGTACTTCAAGTTCACCAGGTATCACATTACTTGCACCTGTTCCGCCATTGATATTTGATATTTGAAAGCTGGTGGCGGGGAAAAAGTCATTGCCATTATCCCAACTTGTTTGGCTAAGCTCGGTCAGCGCTGGCGTGGCTGAATGAATCGGATTTTTAGCTAAATGCGGATAAGCAACGTGGCCTTGTATACCGTTAACTTTTAAAAAGCCGGTTAATGAACCGCGGCGGCCATTTTTAACTACATCGGCGAGCACGTCACGTGAAGAAGGTTCGCCTACTAAGCACATATCAATTTTTTCGTCGCGTGCTTCAAGTGTATCAATTACCCGCGTGGTGCCATTTATAAAAGGGCCTTCTTCATCGGAAGTGATCAAAAATGAAATAGAGCCTTTATGATCTGGATTTTTGTCCACAAAGCGCTCTGCTGCGATTAACATGGCGGCTAATGAGCCTTTCATATCTGCGGCGCCGCGTCCATGTAACATGCCATCTTTAATAAGACCCGAAAATGGCGAATGTTGCCAGTTGGCCTCTGGGCCGGTAGGCACCACATCGGTGTGGCCTGCAAAACAAAAATGCGGCGATCTATCACCTTTACGGGCCCAAGTGTTAAGGGTGTCGGTAAAAAAAAGTGATTCTATATTAAAGCCTTTTTTTGCAAGTCGTTGATTTATCAATTCTTGGCAACCTGCGTCTTCTGGCGTTATCGAGCGACGTTGAATTAATGCTTGAGCAAGTTCAATAACAGGGTCTTTCATAAGGCAAAAATCTCATCGTATTGGTCTGCTTTAAAGCCTAAATGATAGCTATCATTATAAACTAGCACAGGACGTTTTATCATCGCAGGTTGCTCAACTAATAATGCTAATGCACTATCTTTATCTAAGTTTTTCTTTTGCTCATCACAAAGCTTGCGATAAGTGGTGCCGCGTTTATTAATAAGCTCTTGCCAATCAATATGCTCTGCAAAATCTAAAAGTAGTGTTGAGGTAATGCCATCTTTTCGATAATCATGAAAGTTAAAAGTAAGGTTCTTATCAGTTAAATACTTCTTGGCTTTCTTTATGGTGTCGCAATTGCTGATGCCGTATAGAGTAATCATAAATTTACTTCTTGGTTAACGTTAATAAAATATCTCACCCGCATCAACATAATTTAGTGAATAAAAAACATTGCTGTTTTTGAGGGCATTTAAAATAGTGAGGCTTGCCAGTAATGGCTGTTTCAATTGTCGAAGATCAAAATAGGCTAGCTGTTGGCCGCGCGTTATTTTGCTGGTATTAATTTGCGCTAAGTAAGTGTGTTCCGGGAGCGTGGGACTTTGCTTAACATAGAGGTTCAAAAGTACTTTTAAACCATTATTGGTTTGTAAAATAAACTCGGTACCAGCATTTTTTACTTGGACTAGTTTACCGTCAAACGGCGCTAGGATTTTATGCTTATTCAATTTAACCATAATACCGGAGCCTAAGATACCAAATTGAATCATCAAGTAAATGGCTGCCTTCATTGTTAAGTATTTTTGTAGCTTTAATTATGGCGTTTTTTTTGATTAAGCTATAGCCTTTCTCATAAGTAGGTAAGGTAAAAATAGTTATGCTTAATTGAGCTAATACTCTAGCTATATTGGACATAACCCCAGCAAGCGAAAAGCTTAATGATTCGACAGATTCAAGCGTTTCGGGGCTAATAGTTGAAAGTTCATCAGTTGTTTTATCAGTAGAAATATTTTTTTGTGTAAACATCGACTTGGGTATTTCTGAACTAGCAACTATGCTATGTTTTGCAAAGGCTGTTGCGCTCAGTTGTAATGTTGGCTTTGCCATAAGCACCTACTTAATAGCTCGTTGTTTTATAGTATAAGAAATAAGCTTTGCGTTGATGATAAAGCTTAATCTAAC